>JBCCBY010000197.1:0-5903 GCA_039033795.1 Pseudomonadota bacterium
CTGGCCTGCAATAGCAGATCCGTTGTCGCATTTTGCGTCTGACGTTTGATATCAATTAAGTCGGGGGTTTCCTGCATAATCAAAAACTGGAACATCGCCACAAAGCTCAGGCCCGTTAGCAGTACACCAAGCCCGCTAAGGAACAAGCCTTTAATCGTCCAGCGCGCGAGCTTTTCTTGATTCAAAGCGCGGTTTTTCCATGGCACAGGCTTCGTGTTTTCAGCGTCAATGCTAACGAAGTTCGCTTCTAAGGACTGAATACGCGGCAGGATCGTCCGCGAAGCACCAGAAAAGACTTGCATGCGGCCCGTTTCTTGATCCCAGCGTAGCGCGGCCGCCGTCCCGTCGTTGTCGTAAAGATATACCGTTTCTTTATCCCAAAACTCTTCATTGCCTGGCAGCGCCGCCGCAAGGGGACACCAGCTATCGGGGTTCGATGAAAGCGTGCTTGACGGCGCCGCGAGGTACCAACACCGCCCCTCCCATACAGAATAAACAAAATGAATCTTCTCGGTCCCGCAGAGCGCAGACTCATCATCGCTTGGCGGTGACAAATCCTTTGATCCCTCGCCAATGGCCCAAGCCATCGTGTCGAGGCTCTCGTCGATCACTCGCCCGCCTGGCAGAACAAGAACAGGGACCGTGCCTTTTGGCGAAGCAACCAACATCTCGTTGGGCTTGTCGCGGAGAAGAACCTCTCTCAAACGCACAGTCTTTTGACCCAACACGATCGCCATCCGTGCCCGCATCGCATAGGGGCAGCGACGAAAGGAATAAAGAACAGGAAGAGATACGTCGACTGAGGACATCGCGGCGCGCTACTCTCGATCGCGCGCGCGGCCTAGATGCTGTTCGCCTCGTTCTTTGGCGAGACTAATCTGGCGATTGCGTTCAGCAAACCGTTTTCGCTCGTCGTCGCCAAATTCATCTTGGCACTGCGGGCATGACACACCCGGGACATATGTTTCGTCTTGCTTCATCGATTCGTCGATCGGTCGTCGACAGGCAAAACACTGATCATAGCTGCCAAGCTCAAGTCCGTGGCGGACCGAGACGCGGCCGTCGAAAACGAAACACTCGCCTTCCCAAAGACTATCTCGTTCATCCACGTGCTCCAAATATTTGAGGATCCCCCCCTTTAGGTGCACAACATCGTCCACGCCGACGGCACGCGCGTAGGACGTGGATTTTTCGCAACGAATGCCGCCCGTGCAGAACATTGCGATGCGCTTGCCAGGGTGTTGATCCTTAAACGCATCAAACCACGCTGGAAAGTCGCGAAAGGAGTCAGTTTGCGGATTGACAGCACCTTTGAAGGTTCCGATGTCAACCTCATAAGCGTTACGCGTGTCAACGACCACGGTGTTCGGGTCTGAGATGACCTGGTTCCATTGCTCGGGGCTAACATACCGCCCCGCGGCAACCGAGGGGTCGATGCCCTCGACACCCATCGTCACAATTTCTTTCTTGAGGCGAACTTTTGTTCGCAAGAACGGTTGGCTATCGGCGCGGCTCTCTTTCACCTCCAGCGCTTGGCACCCTGGCAGAGAGCGGACAGCGTCCAGAGCCGCATCGATCCCTGATCTGTCGCCAGCAATCGTGCCGTTCACGCCTTCGGGCGCCAAAAGTATGGTGCCCTTGACCTGGTGATCCATCAGAACACGGAGCAAAACGTCCCGATGCTTTGCCAAGTCATCGAGGGGCGTAAAATGGTAGAGCGCTGCGACAGTCAGTTGGGCCACGTCGGGCCACTATCACATCGCAAAAGGTGAGGTCCAGCGGGCCGATGTGCTCTCAAAATTGGCGCTGACGGAACAAACTGACCGCGGGGCCTCGCACCACGACCGTGTTATCGTCAATCAGAAGCGGTTTGCGCAGGTGCGCGGCTGCACTGCCGGCCACCAAAAAAGGGGGTTCAAACCAGCGAAACAAGGTTTCTGCCTCTCCGGTCACGGGGTCGAATATCTGCGCGCATACAATATCATGAGGCTTGGGTTCCTGGTTGAGCGCGACGGTGATCACGTCGCCGGGCAGAATATCAGCCGCTTCCATGCTCCGGGATTGGATACGAAAGAGGCCAAGGGACTCCGTCGCCAATGTTTCCGGATCGGGCAAACTTGGCCCAGACTCGATCGGCACCGCCTCTGGTTCACAAAACCCCGACTGGGTAAGCCGCGGCAGCGCAAAAGCGGCCCGGATCTTTCCTTCTGTATGGGCACGGAGTTCCGTGTCGCTGCCCGGATCCAAAAACCGGTACAGCGTTGATGGCTGCAGGCCAGCCGCGCTGGCAATCTGATTGGCTGACAGTTCCATGCGCATCATCAGATCCTTGATCATCTCCGATTGGCTCTCGCGGCGGCTCGCCATCAACGCATACCCTCCGTCCGTAGGGGGAGGGTTACCCACGCGAGTTGGGCTTGCGTTTGCAACCAATGCAATATAAAAGCAAGAAAAGCAAGTCTATCGGGCACGGATATTCGAGTCTTGAATCGGTCGGACCCAACGGATTGGGCCGATGCAACGAGAGTTGGTTTGTTGGGCAATGGCAAAAAAGGCTTCAGACGGACAAGAGCATGGACCGGGGCGACGTGATGAGGATGATTCGGGCGGAACTGTCGCCCATAGTCCGCTGGTCATGGGCCAGGCCCTCTTTGAACTGAGTCTTCAGCCCGTTGCGGACGCGCAAAGCCGATTGGGTGACATCGCGACGGTTTACCGCTTTCACGCGCCGGAGCCGCGTCCGCGGTTTCATGATCTGGTCTGGCGGTTTTCGTTGGCAACGATGCTTTTTCCTCCCTTTGGCGGTCTTGAGGAACAGGAGTTCCGGTGGGCTGCTCGAACCTTAGCTCAGCTGCTCTTTGATCATCACGCAACCCACGCGAGCACATTGGCGACCACGGATTTATCTTTGGTTGTGAGCCGCACGAAGTAACCTTGTTCAACGACGTTTTGTGACATTCGCCTAGGATCAATGGGATCAAATCGCGACGATCGACGGGCACAGGTGAAGGGCAACCAGTCGAGGAGATGGATGATGCCCAGACGTTTGGTTTTGAGTAGTGGATTTGCATTGCTTGCATCAGCTTTTGCATTACAATCCAACGCGCAAGCCGCAGGTTGGCGCGTTAACCCCGCCCTTTGTCCTGATCTTCGAGAAGACATCCGGGACTCGCGGATCACTTGGTCTCGCCGCGATCTCCGAGAAGATATCCGCGATCGGTCCGTCACGAATTGTCCTGCCTCCGCCTACACCTATGGGGCGCCGACTCGCGTCCACGTGACCGCCGCCCCCCTGCGCCCCGTTTACACAAGGGCCTATGTGGCCCCGCGCGTTCGTTACCGGCCTGCCCCGCGCGTGCGGGTGAACGTCCGTGTGCATTAAGCGCTGCCTTGCCGATTGAAGGTGAGGGGTTTTACGAACCTTCGATGTCTTCGCGTTTGATCTCGAGTTCGAGCCATTGGTCTTCTGCGGCTTGGCGTGCGGCGCTATCGGCGGCAAGGCCTTTTTGCGCACGATCGTAGGCGGCAGGGTCCTTGGTAAACAGATGAGGGTCTGCCAGTGCGGCTTCATGCATCTCAATGGATGCCGTGAGCCGTTCAATCTCTGCGGGCAGTGTCTCGAGTGCATGTTTGTCTTTATAGCTAAGTTTGCTCGATGCCTTTTTTTTCGCTGGTGACGTCGGGCTTTTCTTTGCCGGCTTGCTGTCCGCCCGTGTGGTTTTGGCTGCCGATTGTCGCTGACGCGACATGTCCTGATAGCCCCCTGGAAAGTCACGCCAGCGACCGATCCCTTCTTCAGGGACCGGCGTCAGAACGCTTGTCACCACGCGGTCAAGGAAATCACGGTCATGGCTCACCAAGAGCAACGTCCCCTGATAATGCGCAAGCGTCTCTTCCAGAACGTCCAGCGTTTCAAGGTCGAGATCATTGGTCGGTTCATCAAGAACCAAAAGGTTGGAAGGCTTCGCAAGAGCAATCGCGAGAGCGAGGCGACCACGCTCGCCGCCTGAAAGAGCGCCGATGGGTTGACGGGCTTGCTCGGGTGTGAAGAGGAAGTCTTTCAGATAACTGAGCGCATGGCGCGGCTGACCCCCCACCGTGATTTGATCGCCGCGCCCCTCGGTGAGGGCATCCATCAGCCGTGTTGTGTCTTTAAGCCCATGGCGTTCCTGGTCGAGCGCTATGATCTCAAGTTTTGTGCCATGGATCACATCGCCGCTTTGAGGGGCGATGTGACCAAGAAGCAGGCGAAGCAAGGTCGTTTTGCCTGCACCATTCGGTCCAACAACCCCCAGCCGATCGCCGCGCATGACTTTCAGATCAAGTGCACTGACGATTGCCTTGTCAGGGTAAGAAAAGGTCAAATCACTGACATCAATGACTTTTTTCCCGGAGGCATCCGACTCCGATGCCGTCACGTCGATGATGCCCTGTGGCCCCCGCCGCTCAGCTCTCTCATGACGTAGGCTCTTTAACGCTGCCAGGCGCCGCACATTGCGTTTGCGTCGAGCGGTCACACCATAGCGCAGCCAATGCTCTTCACGGACGATTTTCCGATCAAGTTTGTGGGCGGCCAATTCTTCCTCGTCGATGACCTTGTCGCGCCATGCCTCGAAACCGCTGAAGCCTTCATTCACATGCCGCGTTTCGCCACGGTCGATCCACACCGTTTCGGAGGTGAGGTTCTGCAGGAACCGGCGATCGTGGCTAATCAGCACAAGCGCACAGCGCCGCCGAGCGATTTCTGCTTCGAGCCACACAATCGTCTCGAGGTCCACATGGTTGGTGGGCTCATCGAGGAGCAAAACCTCTGGTGATGGAGCGAGCGCACGAGCGATCGCAACCCGTCTTTTTTCTCCTCCCGACAATGGCCCAGGCGCAGCCGTCGGGTTGATGTTCAGGTCCGCCAGCAGGCGGCCGACATCGCCAGGGTCATCGGTCGGAGAAAGACCATCCATGACCACAGATTGGGCCGTATCAAACGCTGAAAAGTCAGGGTCCTGCTCGAGATATCGAAACGTCGTGCCCGAACGGACTGTCCGCTCTCCGGTATCTGGTTCGACAAGCCCTGCAGCGATTTTGAGAAAGGTCGACTTTCCCGATCCATTCCGGCCCACAAGAGCGATGCGGGCACCGTCTTGTACCATCAACTCCGCCCCCGCGAGAAGGGGCGTGCCGCCATAGGTCAGGCGAATGTCTTTAAGGCTCAAAAGAGGGGCTGCCATGGCAGCGAGCTACGGCGCTGCTGGACATTTGTGAACCAAGAACATCGTGCTTCGCGTTTTTCGATGATGGCGATAAGCTCAGCTCGAGCTTATTGGGAAGACAAGATGTTGATGAGTATGATCGCCGCGTTGGCGATGACCGCTGCTGCCCATGGTCATCAGGACGACGAGAAAGGTGCGGACCAATCCGCCGCGTCCATCACCGAGCTTTCGGCCAAGGCCATGCGAACGTTTCGGGCCGCTGGGCGACCTATTGATTACGAAGTGAATGTTGGCTTTATGCCGCTGGGTCCTGAGGGAAAGCCCGACGCCGAGATTTTTCATGTCTCTTATGTCGCAAGAGGATCAAATCCAGGCGAGCGCCCGGTCACGTTTGTTTTTAACGGCGGCCCTGGCGCAGCGTCCGTCTATCTGCATATGGGTGCGGTTGGGCCCAAGCGGATTGTCTTTGCCAAGAATGGCGATCTTGCGCCGCCTCCGACCCAAATCGAAGACAATGCAGACAGCTGGCTTCCGTTCACGGATCTTGTCTTTGTCGATCCGGTGGGCACCGGATACTCTCGCTTTGTCGGGGATGCTGCAGAAAAAGAGGGCGGGGAAGCAAAGGGGTCGGCAACCTATCATTCAGTCGACGGAGATTTGAAGGCGCTGGGGCAGTTTATTGACCGTTGGCTGAAC
>JBCCBY010000198.1:0-5877 GCA_039033795.1 Pseudomonadota bacterium
ATCGCTTTCAAGAAGGGTCGTTGACGTCATGCCAGGCCCCATAAACCGCGGGTCATCACACTCGCCATCGTTCGACCACGTGCTTGAATCGTCTCCGAAATCGATAGCTTGACCGACAGCAGCCTGGGAAGCCATCAAGCTCAAAGCCAGCAAAGTCGACAATAAAAGCTGCATGAATCTCGACCTCCCCAACGGCGTTTCATCCGACAAATTGGTCGCACTCAAGCCTCTGAAGAGCAACACCTAATGTCGCGACGCGCGCTGAACAGACCAAATCGACTGAATCACTGAATTTTCATAATGATACCGAGCTTTCCGATACCATATTATCGGCTCGATCAACGCACAGCGTCAAAAAAAGCCCGCCGGAAGGCGGGCTTGTTGAGGGCCTTGTGCTGGCACAAACCTTAGCGCTTGGAGAACTGGAAGCTTCGGCGCGCTTTCGCTTTACCATATTTCTTCCGCTCCACCGCACGGCTGTCCCGGGTGAGGAAGCCGCCTTTTTTCAGCACAGCCCGAAGGCCAGGCTCATAATAGGTCAGGGCACGGGAGATTCCGTGGCGCACTGCACCGGCCTGTCCCGATGGACCTGAACCCTTCACGGTGCAGACCACATCGAACTGATCGAGGCGCTCTGCTGCTTCCAAAGGCTGGCGGAGCACCATCTGAAGGACCGGACGGCCAAAATACTCCGTGTAGTCTTTTTTATTCACGGTGATCTTACCCGAACCAGGTTTGATCCAAACGCGCGCCACCGCGGTTTTCCGCTTTCCCGTTGCGTAGGAACGCCCAAGCTCATCGATTTTGGGCTCCGCGAGCACAACAGTCTCTTCGTCTGAACCGAGTGCTTGTTCACTGATAACGCCGGCGTCTTCAGCCAGCTCTTTGAGGCTATCGAGGCCTTGGGTCTCACTCATGATCCGTCGCTCCTCGTTTAGCCGCGCGGGGTGTTTTTGGAATTCATTGCTGCGATATCCAGCGTTTCGGGCTTTTGCGCCTGATGCGGATGATCTGGACCAGCATAAACGTGCAAATTCTTGAATTGCTTGCGTGCCAACGGACTTTCCTTAGGCAACATGCGCTGCACAGCTTTTTGCAAGACCCGCTCTGGGAATCGGCCGTCGAGCACTTTGTCCGCGGTGCGCGATTTGATGCCGCCCGGGTAACCGGTGTGCCAGTAATAGGTCTGCTGCGTCCGCTTGCGGCCCGTGAAAGCAACCTTTTCGGCGTTGACCACAATGACATTGTCACCGTCATCAACGTTCGGGGTGAAGGTCGGCAAGTGTTTGCCGCGCAAACGCATGGCGATGATGGAAGCGAGCCGTCCGACGACGAGGTTTTCAGCGTCGATCAGGATCCACTTTTTCTCCACGTCAGCGGGCTTGGTGTTGTAGGTGCGCGAGGCGTCGGTCTGCATCGCTCTTTTCCTCGGTTAAATGTTGAGCGCGGCCTTTGGCGAGATGATGCAAAGCTGTCAACACTTACGCGAAAAAAGACGCGATATCAGTGCCTTGTAAATACGGTAAAATAATACCGTCTTTGGGCAAAAGGGTTGATCCACCTGCCTTTTTCGTAACCTGGCCAAGTCGACCAGCGTTCGCTTTAACGTCGCGAAGAGCCATGAGCTGGACCAACCATGACCAATCGCCTGCGCCCCGCCGCTTTATCCATCCTGCTGCTCGCTGCATGCGCAGAGGACGCATCGCAAACCCCAAGCGCCGATGACGCAACCGCTCCGCCTGCTGCACCGGCGGGACCTGCGGTTGTCCGCAGCTCCCTCACGCTTGGCACTTTTGACGGAGCCGTGACGGATCTCGCTCTTTACGAAGCGCCGGCCTTCGGTTTCCAAGGCGCGGTCATCGCAGCCAATGACACCGCTGGCATCGCCGTGATCCGGGTCGATGGGGGAGATGCAACAAACTGGATCCCCGACCCCCTCGTTCAACGCCTTGATATCACCTACGCGATTGATGCTGATGCGGGCAGTATTCTGGCGCTCAGCAATGGGGGAAACCTCACCGCCTATGCGCTTGACGGAACGGCGTTGACCTCCATCGATGTACCGGGGGGCAACGCCGATGATATCTGCGCGTCGGGCAACTTGGCCGCCGTCCTTGTTGACGGTGACATTCAGATTGTTGAGGTGGGCACGGATAATGACGGGCAAGCCACGCTTTCGCTCGGTACCCTGATCGAGGTTGGTGTTGCCGATGCGTGCGACGCAACCGGGTCGGGCTTTTTCTTCACCGATGCGGAGACGCAACGCACGCTCGACAGTGAAGGAAATCTTGAAACAGCCCCGGAAATCGGCATCACGGAGCCCGTCATCTCCAGCGGCGGCCAAGCGGTTGGCGTGAGCGGGATCAACGGCATGCTTTCGGTGAATGGCACTTCGCTCTTGGTACAGACGGCTGATGACACACCGGTCTTGCCTCGCTTGGTCGAGGCCACGGGCGGCAATTATGGAGGCGTCCTTCGCGATGGGGCGGTGTTGGTTCTCGACGACAACAACACACTTCACTTGATCCCGTGGAGCGGCGCCGCCACCGCGGTGGGAATTCAGCCAGTCTCAGACAGCAAACGGCCCACTGAGATGATGCTGCCGGACACCATTGAATTGCCCCCCGCTGCAGAGCAGGCGCCTGCCTTCACGCCTGAGCTGGAAGGTCCGCAGTTCGAGGTCTTGGAACCGCCCGCACCGCCGGGACAGTGACGCCGTAAACCGCCACCGCCACGGTACCAAGGATCAAAAGCGCGCCGGCCTGGTGCGCGAGCCCAAGCCAAAGGGGCACAGCCGCCACGATCGTCCATATGCCGAGCATCACCTGAAGAGCAACCACACCACCAACCGCCGCGGCGAGGCGATGGTGCCCAAGACGGACAGCGCGCCATACGAAGGCAATGGCCACGGCCACGACAACATAGGCCATGGTGCGATGATTAAACTGCACCGCCTCGATCCGCTCAAACAGATCAAGAAAGGCGGGGTTCTGGCCAAAATACCCGGCAGGTACGAACCGACCATCCATCAACGGCCAGGAATTGTACGTGCTGCCCGCACGCAAGCCCGCGACAAAGGCGCCGAGCACAATCTGCACGGATGACACAGCCAAAAGAGACAACGCCAGCCGGCCGAGCAAAGGGTCTACGGACCCAAAAAACCCGCGAGGTCTCACAAGCGCCACGGCCTGCCAGACAACAAATGTGAAGAGAACAAGCGCCGTGGACAGATGCAAGGCCAAGCGATACTGGCTGACATCAACCCGTTCAGACAGGCCTGAGCTGACCATGTACCAGCCAATCGCACCCTGAAGACCAATCAGCAAAAAAAGCCCCGGTAAACGCCAGCGAAGGGCGCCCTGAACCCGGCCCTGAACCCAAAAGACGATCATCGGGATAAAGAACGCAAGACCAATAAACCGGCCCAAATTGCGATGCCCCCACTCCCACCAG
The DNA here is from genome assembly GCA_039033795.1 of Pseudomonadota bacterium. GTDB lineage: Bacteria > Pseudomonadota > Alphaproteobacteria > Caulobacterales > Parvularculaceae > Parvularcula. Next base: position 3,454 of record JBCCBY010000198.1, read on the forward strand.
AAGATGAACTTGAACTCGTCGAGGGTCATGCCAGCATTAACGCGCGCGTATTCTGGTATCTCGCGATAAAGAGCAAACGCATGTTCCCAGTCCGCGAATGAGAGGGGCGGCAACGTCCCCATGACAAGGTCCCATTCGGTGATCGACAGACCAGAATCCGTCAGCCGTGTCGCCCCGCCGATCACCACCATCAAAGCGATGAGCCCCGCCATGGCGAATAGCCACAGGGCCACGGGGCGCGATGAGGGGTTCTGAATTTCCGTCACGCCGCGCATATAGTCGACACCAACAGGTTGGCCCAAGAGGCCTCATCGTCACGGGAGTTCAAGCCATGGAGCCGCGCCACAAAAAGCTCATTGCCGCGTTCGGCCTGATGCCAGCGCTGATGCTCTATGTTGGTGTTGTTCTGTTCATTGCCGATTTCATACCCGATCACTGGGCCTCGGACTTGATCTTTTACGTGATCGCCGGAACCGCTTGGGCTTTTCCGCTCAAGCCGGTCTTTATCTGGATGAACACACCCAAAGACAGTTGATCTAAAGCTCGAATTTTTTGCGAACACGGTCGATCAACACGCCATTGTTGAGTGGCACACCCACCACCCGGTCGTAGTCGTCAAATCCCAACCGCTGATAAAAGGCGAGGCCGCCCTTGTTATCGGCGCGAATGGTGGCGTCGATCGCAAAGAGCCCCGCCTTGCGGGCCGCAACGCACGTTGCTTCGAAAAGCCTCCGCCCGATGCCGCGTCCTGTGTGCTGAACATTGGCGAAGGTGGCGATAGAGCCCCAACCGTGTGGCATACGATCATCGGGTAATGGGGCGAAGAGACCCTGGAAACCCAGCAATTGATGATCCTCCGTCGCCGCAAAACAGGAGATTATGCTGGGCGAGCTGATGTAACTCGCCTCCATGGCCAGAGGGGTAAACGCCGTTTCATAGGCTGTTGTCCCGCCCCGTTCGATAATCTCATTCAGCAACGCTGCCATCTCCGCAGCATCCGACGACACAACGGGGCGAACACTGATGGTCATATCCATTCCCTCGCGATTGTTGCTGTGCCCTGCCCGAACGTCCCGATCGATGCAGAGATTGCACGCCCGTGACGCGGGGATAGGAAAGCGGATGGCTAGTTGCCGCCCTCCGCCTCTTCGGAATCGGGGACACGGAAGATCTGCCCCGGATAAATCAAGTCGGGATCGCGGATTTGCCCTTGGTTGGCCTCATAAATGACGGTGTATTGAAAGCCGCTGCCGTAAGCACGGCGGGCGATCACCCAGAGATTGTTGCCCGGCTGAACGATCACATTGCCATTGCTGAACACAATGTCTTCCTGGCGTGCCTGCTCAAAGGGCACTTCGATGGCGTATTTGGGACGCCCCTCTTCATCGAGTTGCACAATTTGCAACGTGTAGCGGCCCGGTGCGAGGCGTCCGGTCACCTGCCATGTGCCTCGCTCATCAACTTGGGTTTGCTCGACAGGGCGACCATTTGCGAAGATCTGCACGACCATGCCCTCTTCGGCGCGACCAGCAAGAATAACATTGCCTTCCCGGTCATAATCGATCGTGTCGATCGACAACGGGCCGAGGCTTGGATCTATTGGCGCGGATCGCTGCAGCACGGTCGTGGTCCCGCCGGGCGTTGTGCGCAGGACCACCGGTCCCTGATCATCGCCTTCGGGCACATACATAATCACCGACTCTTCACCGATGATCGTCATGCCATCAGCAATCTGGCGCAGCGTCATCTCGACTGTTCCGCTTTCGAGTGGTGTGTCCACCGCCATGGCAAATGTACCATCTGGTCCAATCGGCTCCTCGGAAAGGAGCTCACCATTGGCGAAAAGCTGGGCGGTCCCGCCTGGCTCTCCTCGTCCAGCAATGGTCGCAAAGCCGTCGCGCGTGACGCGGACAAGATCAAACGTGGGCGGGATGATGCTTGGTTCTTCTTCGACCTCGACTTCCTCACTCACGTCGAGTTCAATCGGTAGCCGGTCTCGGTTCATGCTGTACCAAACCGCAGCACCAATACCGATGAGAATCAGAACAATCGCAAAAACGCGCATGGGAGCCTCTTATCTCCTGCCTTAACAGAGTTCTGCTACGTCTTGGCAGGGGCCGCAACCGGCGCCAACGGAGGTTTTGATGACGGAATTGCGATCCTTATGCGTTTATTGCGGCAGCCGTGCTGGCAATGAGCCAAGTTTTTCCGATACGGCGGTGGAGCTGGGGCGCCTTACAGCCAAAGCCGGTGTTCGGCTGATCTATGGTGGCGGCGACCGCGGTTTGATGGGTGCAACGGCCAGCGCAGCGCGGGATGAAGGCGGCGATGTTCTCGGCATCATTCCCACCTTCATCACAGCGACCGAGGGACTTCTCGACGGGATCCCCGTGATCGAAGTCGAAACCATGCATGAGCGAAAGA
>JBCCBY010000199.1:0-5846 GCA_039033795.1 Pseudomonadota bacterium
CCGACCAACTGGTCCGTTGACAGATTGGTCAGGGTGATGGATCCCGCGACAAAAAACCAAGGCAGCCCATTGCCCGCAAGGAAGTAATCATGCGCCGAGTTCTCTTGAGAAGCCTTCCCGCGCGCGCGTCCCCCCGAACACTGCCACCACGTTAGCCCACCAATCAGTGCCGTGAGACCAAAGAAGACGAGGATCTGGATAGGGTCCAGCGAAAGTTTATCCGAGCTCACCGTTTCCTCCGCGCGCGATGCACGATTGTTTCCCTGGACACGATGAGCGATCGGCAAAAGCGCGCGGCTGTCGAATCCTATTTTCGTTTTGCAACAGTCTAGAGTAAGAAACTGAACATTCAATCCCGCCATGCTGTCGGATCGCTGGGAATCCCATGACCAACGCCGCCTCATCTCTTGTCACGCTACGCACCAATCGGGTGCAACTGACGCTGGCAGCGGCCGTGGGTCAAAGGCCCTCTATCCTTTACTGGGGGGATGCTCTTCACGACAAAGCAACCGAGGATCTAAGCCTCCTCACCACGCGCCCATGGGCGTTTGGCGGACCGTCACGGGATATTGCCCCGTCCTTGTCCAACGAACTCGGTGCCGGGCTCGGCGCTCCTTCGGGCTTTAACGCCCACCGCAACGGTTCCGACTGGGCGGCCGTGTTCACCACCCAAGAGGTGGAGGCCACCGATGAACGCATGGTGGTCGTGCGGTGTCATGACCTGGCGCATACAATCGGCATTGACTATCACCTCGAACTCGATCCGGACACCCATGTTCTTTCGGTCGTCAGCAAAGTGACCAATAAAGGTTCTGCGCCGCTGACCGTTGACTGGGCCGCGGCCATCACACTTCCTCTTGATCAGCGCTTGACCCGTCTTTGGGGCTTTACTGGGCGGTGGGCGAATGAGTTTCAGATCGAAGAGATCAACCTGCACGGCGGCAGCTATGTCCGTGACAACACATCAGGTCGCACCAGCCATGACAGCTTTCCCGGTTTGATTGCGTTGACGCCGCAGACCAACCAATCCGCGGGTCTATGCGCTGGATTCCATCTCGCATGGAGCGGAAATCATCGCATTCGGGTCGATCAGCACACCAATGGATTTTCGTTTGTTCAGGCCGGTGAGTTGTTTTTCCCTGGGGAGATCCATCTTAATCCGAACGAGGTCTACACATCGCCCACCGTGTACGCGGCGTGGTCGAACAGCGGATTGAATGCGCTATCAAGGAGCTTTCACCGGCATTTAAAAGACAGGATTCTCGATCAGCGCACAAGAAACAAGCCGCGGCCTGTGCACTACAACACATGGGAAGCGGTTTATTTTGATCACAGCGAAGACAAGTTGCTGAAACTCGCAAGTGAGGCCGCTTCGGTGGGCACGGAGCGATTTGTTCTTGATGATGGTTGGTTCGGCGGTCGGCGGAACGATGCCGCAGGTTTGGGCGACTGGGTTGTGGCAAGTGACATTTATCCCCGCGGCCTTCACAAACTGGTTGATCATGTCCGATCGCTGGGAATGGAATTTGGTGTTTGGTTTGAACCAGAGATGGTTAATCCAGATAGCGACCTTTTCCGTTCGCACCCAGACTGGGTTCTTGAGGCCCGCGGCGTCGAGCAGGTTCCCTATCGTCAGCAATACACACTCGATCTGACGCGCCCTGAAGTCACCGAATACCTTTTCGATGCGATCAACAACATCGTTTCGACCTATGACGTCGACTATATCAAGTGGGATATGAACCGCGATGTTTCCCATCCGGGTGATCAGGACGGCAAAGCAGCGACGCATCGCCAAACAATGTCTGTCTACAGCTTAATCAAACGCATTCGAGACGAGCATCCAAGGCTCGAGATCGAGAGTTGTGCGTCGGGGGGCGGGAGAGCCGATTTTGGTGTCTTGGCGCACACTGATCGGCTTTGGACGTCCGATAACAATGACGCGCTTGTCCGCCAATCAATTCAGCGGGGAGCGAGTTACTTCTTTCCGCTTCAGGTTTTAGGGAGCCATGTCGGACCTAAAACCTGCCACATCACCGGGCGTGTTCACGATATGGCCTTCCGTGTCGGGACGGCTTTTTTTGGCCATATGGGAATGGAAGTCGACCTCGCTAGTGAGACAGCGGAGGATATCGCAATCCTCAAAAAGGGTGTCGCTCTTTATAAAGAACATCGCGACCTTGTTCACAATGGAGACTTTTATCGGCTTGAGGCGATCAATGCGCATCATGCCGTTGGTGTGGTCAAAAAAGACAAGTCTGAAGCACTCTTTTCTTGCTCCAAAACAAGCGATCATCGAACCACCCTGCCAGAGCGTGTGCGCTTTGTTGGTCTTTCACCCCGCTTGTCTTACCGTGTTCGTATCATTTGGCCGGGCACGTCACCGGCGGTGACCGCGCCGTCGATCATCGAAGCGGCGAACTTGTATGGAGAGGGGCATATATTCTCTGGGCAAGCGCTCGAGGAGATTGGTATTCAACCACCACTGATTAATCCCAACACTTGCCTTATTTTTCACCTCCAAGCGACGACAGATCACTGAACGTCTATGACAAGCCACACGTCTCTAAACCAAACCATCAAAGGCAATGCCGTCCATCGCAGGCGTCACGTCAAAGCCGACGGGCGGGAGCTGTTGCTTTATGGCTACCAGCCGCACAGTCTTCCCGTGCTTGAGGACAGCGCCGACCCCGTCGCAAAAGGTGGTGAGCTTCGATGGCATCCTTTTCGGCGTGAATGGAACATCTACGCCGCACACCGACAGAATAGAACATACAAGCCCTCCGCGGCTGATGATCCGCTTGCACCCTCCGTTTACGGTGGGGTGGCCACCGAAATTCCTTTTGAAGACTTCGAACTCGCCGTGTTCGAAAACAAGTTCACCAGCCTGCACGAGGATGCGCCGGTTCCTCCTTCAGTGCCAAACACAGACGTGAAGCGCGCCATCGGGCGTTGCGACGTCGTCGTTTATACCCCTGAAGCGCAAGGGAATCTCCATTCGGTCGGGCAGGACAAACGCCGTCTGTTGGTCGCTGCGTGGACTGATCGGTACCATGCGATGTTCCAGCTTGGGTGCCGGTATGTCATGCCGTTTGAAAGTCGCGGTGAGGAGGTGGGCGTGACCCTTCACCATCCTCATGGTCAGATTTATGGCTTCGGTGAAGTTCCTCTGTTGGAAAAAACCACGGCTGATACCTTCAAGGCTGGCTATGACCTCTCTTCTGCTCTTGAACAGTGGTCGGATTACCATGTGACGTCGGCGGGCTCTGTGCTGTCGCTATGCCCACCCTTTGCGCGCTTCCCTTACGAAAGCTGGATCGTGCCGCGGCGTCGGGTGGCGGGGCCTTGGGAGATGAACGACGAGGAGCTTGATGGCTTTGCCGCGCTCCTCGGCGATATGACCCGGCGTTATGATGCATTCTTTGAGCGCGACACGGCCTATATGTTGACGCTGCACGCAGCGCCCACCGGTCATCATGACACCTATCATTTCACGGCACAGTTCTACCCCATTCTCCGTGCACCCAACAGAGTCAAGTTCCTCGCGTCAGTCGAGCAGGGAACAGGCGTGTTCACTGTTGATGTGATGCCGGAAAGTGCGGCCAATGTTTTGAGGGCACAATGACCATCGATGCTTTTTTTAAAAAAGCGTTCAACACCTTACCAGAAGCGGAGATCTTTGTTCCTGGACGCGTGAATCTAATCGGTGAACATATCGATTATAACGGTGGCCGTGTGTTGCCGCTCGCCCTTCAACGCGGTGTCACTCTAGCCCTTTCGAGGCGAACCGACCGCGTGATGAGGGTGTCTTCTGATCGTTTTGATGGAGTGGCGGAGACCGTCATTGGTGGTGATCCGCCTCAGACCTGGGCCCGGTACGCCGTTTACAGCGTGCAACTGGCCTGTGATCTGGGTTGGATAACAACGGGTGCTGATATCGGGATTGTCTCAAGCCTCAATGATGGCGCAGGTTTGTCCTCATCGGCTGCTTTATGCGTTGCGGTTTTGAAAGCACTGCGCTCCGTGCTCGGCCGTTCTGAGTCTGATATCGAGCTTGCGCAACTTGCACGGCGCGTGGAGAACGAATATATCGGCATGCCCTGCGGCATCATGGACCAGATGGCCGTCGCCGTCGCGCGACCCGGTGAGGCTCTGTTCCTCGATACGGCGACCCTTGACTATGAGCCTCTCTCGTTGCCCACGCGTGCTGTTTTTGTGGTTTTGCATTCGGGTGTGCACAGAGAGTTATCGGATGGACGTTATAAGCAGCGCAAAGAAGAGTGCGATACCGCCAAACGCCTCCTGGGTACCGATGATCTTTGCCAGGTTTCACTCAGCGACGAAGCGGTGGGCGCCCTTCCTGATGTGCTGAGGCTCCGTGTGCGCCATTGTACGACAGAGCATAAACGGACAGTCGATGCGGCCCGTTCCCTCCGGAGCGGCGATTTGGAACGCTTCGGTCAATTGATGAATGCAAATCACCGATCGATGCGTGATGATTTTCAGGTTTCGCTTCCGGCGATCGACCAACTCGTCGCAACCGCGCAAGATGCTGGCGCCCTCGGTGCGCGACTGACCGGCGGCGGTTTTGGCGGGTGTATCGTTGCGGCGGTCGAGACGAAAAAGCGAGACCGTTGGATTGCTGATGTTCTTCAAGAGAACCCCCAAGCATTTCTTGTCGAATGAAGCGGGAAGCGAAGACGGAATTGAAGGATGACAGACCAATCCGAACATCAATCGTCACGGCAAAGAGCTATTCATGACCTGGTGAAGAGAACGGGTTTTGCGACCATCGCGGAACTTGCGGACAGGTTTAACGTCACGACCCAGACGATTAGGCGCGACGTTAATGCTCTCTGTGTTGCACAATCGCTGGCGCGGTTCCACGGCGGTGTTGGCCTGCCCAACAGTGTCCAAAATGAGGATTATTCCAACAGACGCGCATCCCTTGCGCCAGCGAAGGATGACATCGGGTCACTTGTCCGCACCATTATCCCCAATGACGCATCGCTTTTCATGAATATTGGCACGACCACAGAAGCGGTGGCCAGACACCTCCAAGACCATGAGCGACTCCGTGTGGTGACGAATAATGTTCACATTGCGGATATGTTTTCAGCAATTGAAGGCTTTGAAGTGATGGTGGCTGGCGGCTATGTACGCGGAAGCGATGGCGGGGTCGTGGGGGAGGCTGCTATTGAGTTTCTTGGCGGATTCAAGCTTGATTATGGCATCATTGGCATCAGCGGTATTGATCCGGATGGGTCACTTCTTGATTTCGATTATCGCGAGGTAAGGGCGGCACAGACGATTATTGCTAATGCACGGAGCACTATTTTGGTTGCCGACCATACCAAATTCGGCCGTGCGGCGATGGCCAAAGTTGCATCACTTGACCAAATTGATGTGCTGGTGACCGATCAGCCAATTCCTGACGTCTACAAAAACATGGTCGCCGATTCCGGGGTTGAGGTGTTGGTGCCCCAACGGCCGGCGCGCATCAAAGGCGCGTCCGTCGCTCCCTGATAAGGATCAAAACAGCCAGACGGTGACGGCATTGATTATCACATATGAACATGCGATGTTCATATGTGAACATACCGGTGATTGGGCCGAAGCAATGGAAGCAGTTGACCTTTTCGTGGTTGGGGGCGGCATCAATGGCGTCGGAATAGCCCGCGATGCAGCGGGTCGCGGGCTTAACGTGCTCCTATGTGAAAAGGATGACCTGGCCAGCCACACATCCTCTTGGAGCACGAAACTGATCCATGGCGGTCTGCGTTACCTCGAGCATCGAGAATTTCGCTTGGTGCGAGAATCGCTCATGGAACGCGAAGTGCTGCTCA
>JBCCBY010000200.1:0-5842 GCA_039033795.1 Pseudomonadota bacterium
AAAACAGCTTGATGACTGCCATATGCGTCACCGCAATTTCTGTAGCCAGCACTCGGACACACGATGGCTTGACCATTATGGCTTCGCGCCTGAGGCCGTCTGATGACTGATCAACAACAACAAGAACCGCAAGGCGAGCTGACCGCGCGTGTTAAGCCGATGCCAAAAGACCTTAACTCTGAAGGCGATATTTTTGGTGGCTGGGTCATGAGCCAGATGGACCTCGGTTCATCCGTTCTTGCGGTGCGCAGAGCATCTGGTCGCGTGGCAACGGTCGCCGTCGATTCCATGCACTTTGTTCGGCCGGTTCGAGTTGGCGATCTCTTCAACTGCTACAGCAGGATCGTCCGTGAGGGACGCACATCAATAACGGTGAGAGTAGAGGCCTGGGTGGAACGGCGAGGCACCTTCCAGCTGGAAAAGGTCACCGAAGCCGATTTTACCTTTGTTGCCCTTGATCAGGATGGTCGTCCGACCCCTCTCCCTGCGGAGACTACACCATGAAGTTCACGATCAGCTGGCTGAAAGACCATCTTGAGACCGATGCGTCCCTCGACGACATCGTGGAGACAATGGTGAAGGTGGGCCTGGAAGTCGAAGAGGTCATCAATCCCGCCGATGCGCTTGCTGCGGTGAGTGTTGGCTATGTCAAGCATGCAGAACCGCACCCCGATGCTGATCGTCTGCGTGTCTGTATGGTCGACACGAAAGACGGCGAAAAGCAGATCGTCTGTGGTGCCCCCAATGCACGAGAAGGGATAAAAGTCGCCTACGCACCCGTTGGAGCCTATATCGCAGGGATCGATGTCACCCTTTCAAAGGCAAAGATTCGCGGCGTGGAAAGCCTCGGGATGATGTGCTCTAGCCGCGAGTTGGAGCTTGGTGACGACCATGATGGAATCATGGAGCTTGACCAGACTGCAACCGTCGGCACACCGCTGATCGATGTCGTCGGTCCGCTCGACCCCGTGATCGATTTCGAGGTGACACCCAACCGTCCTGACACCAACGGGGTCCGCGCCATTGCGCGCGACCTCGCAGCAGCGGGGCTTGGATCGCTCAAGCCCCTCAACGTGCCAAGCGTTGAAGGCGCGTTCGCCCAACCGCTTTCCGTGACGACAGAAGCACCCGACGCCTGCCCTGTCTTTGGGGCGCGCGTGATCCGCGGCGTGAAGAATGGTCCATCACCCCTGTGGCTACAGGACCGGCTCCGCGCCATCGGCCTTCGACCCATCAGCATGCTGGTCGATGTCACCAACTTTCTCTCCTATGACGCGGCTCGTCCCTTGCACGTCTACGACATCGCCAAACTCAATGGATCTGTCTGTGCGCGGATGGGAAAACCCGGCGAGAGCTTTCTTGCACTGAACGACAAAGAGTACGGTGTTGACGACACCATGTGCGTGATCGCCGATGACAACGGTGTGCTTGGTCTGGGCGGGATCATGGGCGGGGTCAGCTCTGGCTGCGACGAGACAACAACCGACGTCTTGATTGAAAGCGCTTATTTCGATCCCCTCACCACCGCAAAGACGGGCAGAAAACTGAGCATCACCTCCGACGCTCGCTACCGCTATGAACGCGGCATCGACCCGGCGAGCACGGAGGAAAGCCTCGAGCGTGCGACCGCTTTGATCATCGACAATTGCGGCGGTGAAGCGAGCACGATTTCAGTATCCGGCCAAGAACCCATTCGCGACGGTAAGGTCGCCTACAAACCATCAGAGACACTGCGCCTGACAGGCATGGATGTGCCAGAGGGCGAGCAGGAAAGGATCCTGACTGCTCTTGGGTTTGACGTGAACCGCGGTGGGACGTGGACCATCACCCCGCCATCGTTTCGTCCTGACATCGAGGGCAAGGCTGATATCGCCGAGGAGGTGGCGCGCATCCATGGGCTTGATAAGCTTCCAACCCTCACCCTCCCCCCACTGACTGACGCGCCGCGGCGCAATCTGTCGCTGCGTGAAACGCGGGTGGAAGCCGTCAAAGACGTTCTCGCCATGTCAGGTTTCTTGGAGGCGGTTACCTGGGCCTTCACCGACGAAGACGCGGCCGCGCTTTTCGCTGACCAGCCGCCAGAGCTTCGGCTCTTGAATCCGATCTCGTCTGATCTCGCCATTATGCGGCCCGGCCCTCTGCCAGGGCTTCTGATGGCGGCGTCACGCAACGCGGCGCGCGGTGCGGAGAGCGTGAGGCTTTTCGAAGTTGGTGCTGCGTATAAAGATGATACGCCTCAAGGCCAACGTACCGTGGCAGCTGGGCTTTTATGGGGGGTGGGAATGCGCGACTGGCGCGGTAACCACTCAGCACCCGGTGTGTTTGATGCCAAGGCGGCGGCCCTTTCTGCCCTAGAAGCCGCTGGCGCACCGGCGGGCAGGTTGATGGTTTCGTCGGACGCGCCCCAAGGGTTTCATCCTGGTCGCGGCGGGCTTTTGAAACTGGGCCCCAAGGTCACCCTGGCGCGCTTCGGCGAGGTGCATCCAAAAGTTATGAAAGCATTCGACCTCAACGGGACGGCGGCGATGTTTGAAGTGGAGCTTGATGCGATCCCTGCACCGAAGAACCGCTCGGCGACCAAACCCGCGCTGCTCGCGGCCGACCTCATGCCGGTCCACCGGGATTTTGCGTTCCTTTACTCAGACGATTCATCGGCAGGCGATCTTCTCAAGGCGGTGGCTGGCGTCGATAAGGGACTGATCACCGACGTGCGTCTGTTTGATGTTTACAGTGGACCCGGGGTGCCCGAGGGGCAGCGCTCCTTGGGTGTTGAGGTCGTTTTGCAACCCACCAAGGAAACCCTGACCGACGAAGGGATTGAGGCGATCTCTGGCAAGATTGTCGCGGCGGCCGAGACGTTGGGCGCGCGCCTGCGCGGCTAACACGTTAGAACGATGGGCTCGCGCAAATGCCCTCTTTATCTTTACAGACCGATACCCGATCGCGTCTTGCGGGTGCACGCTCCGTGCGCTAGCCCCCGAGCTTGGCCGCATTAGCTCAGGTGGTAGAGCATCTCATTCGTAATGAGGAGGTCGCTGGTTCGAGTCCGGCATGCGGCACCACTGGTACCTTGTTAATATGCCCCGATGGCGGCGGCGCGATACTCAATCAAGCAGCCTCTACTCCTCTGTCTTCGGATAATCTGCATCGCCGTCTGGTCATCGATCGCTCGTCACCGCTTGTATATTGAGACCGTCAGCAATCGACGTCGGCAGTATCTAATCATCGCCAGCGCTTTCTTTTGTCCATGGCGCAACAGTGAGGCCACCGACGACGCAACGCGTTCATACGCGACCAGCACGTCTCGGCCCAAAAAGCGCTATTGAAAAAGTTTTCTATAGCTGTTACTCGTAATCGAAGAAAAATTCGAAAGCAGTGGATCCTGGTGATGAATGCACTTTCCCGCTCGATTGAGCTTGAACCACGAAATGAGCATTTTCATTTCGAAGCGGTCGGCCGCCGCGATTGGCACGGTGGAGACCCCGTCATAACCATCTTTTTCAATGCGCTGTCGGTCACGTTCCCCGAAGGCGAAAAGTTCTTCATGGACAGCGTCAAAGCCTATCGTGATCAGATTGACGATCCGGTCCTCCGTCAACAAATCAAAGGCTTTTTGATGCAAGAGGCGATGCACACGCGTGAGCATGTTCGGTACAACAAGGAACTTGACGAACAAGGGTTTAGCGCCACGGAGCTCCACCTCGACGTGCGCAAAATCCTCGGATGGGCCCGCGGTGTGCTGGGACCTTTCCGCCAGTTGAGTGCGACCTGCGCGCTTGAGCATTTCACTGCGATGTTGGCTGATCAGCTGATGAGCGACCCCGCCTATCTAGGAAGCGCAGATGACATCTATCGGAAGGTTTGGTTGTGGCACTCTGTTGAAGAGGCAGAACACAAGGGCGTCGCCTTTGACACGCTTCAGGCCGTCGCGACCACGAACTCTTATTTTCTCCGCTGTCGGAGCATGATCGCGGTGACGATATTGTTCAATTACTTCCTTCTACGTCATACTTATATCATGATGAAGGATGTCGGCCTTTCACGCTCTCCTACAGCATGGGGACGACTTGGCTGGTTTCTCTTAGGCAAGCCGGGGTTGTTCCGGCGTATGTTCTTGCCATGGTTGGCGTATTTCAAGCCGGGGTTCCATCCGTGGGAGCACGACAACCGGCGCAAACTTGCCGAAACCGAAGAAACGCTGCTTGGCCGCCCATCGGCCTATACCTCCGCCCTCAATGGTCATGAGACGGCAACGGCATAACGGGCGTCGAAGTCGGTGCACATGGTCTGTGTTTTCCCACTTGCGCAAAGCGGTGGTAACGGCCACGCCTCGATGAGACGGCGGGAAACACGGCAGCGTGACAGCAAAAACAACGTCAAGACGGCGGCGAACATCGGACGAAGCGAAAGCGGAAATCCTCGATGCGGCAGAGGCGGTACTGCTGGGTTCGGGCCCTGCCGAGCTCAAGTTTCAGACGATTGCCGCTCAGGCTGGGTTGTCCGCCTCCAATGTGCACCACCACTTTGGCGGGGTTGCGGAGATCAAACGTGCTCTTGTTGATCGCATGTTGCGGCATCTTGCTTCAGAGCTTTCGGGCACGTTGGCGCAATCCAACGACGAAGGGCGAGAAGCCCGCATGGAAACGGCCCTCAACAACATCTATCGCATCATCTCGTCAGAGCGGTATGCGAAGCTTGTGGCGTGGCTCGCGCTTTCGTCGAATGTTGATCAGATGGCAGTTTTTGCTGAACCGGTTGACGTCATCAAAAGACTGGTGACGTCGGAGCTTGAACAAGTCATGCCCCCAGCGAAAGCCGACCGAGCTGCACAGGCCATCGTTTTTCAAGTTGCTGTCACGGCGGTCGGCGAAGGTCTCATTCGCGACTTTCTTATGCCTGTCCTTGGACCCGATACGGAGGATATCGACGCCTCTAAACTGCTTCTTGATATGGTTCTGAAGGCTTGATTCGTTGTCGTGCCAAGCGCTCTGCCTACAGATTAACTAGAACACTTGACAGGCGGCAGCAAGATGGTCTTGCGCAAGATTGAGCGTGTCCACTGTCAGAGCACCCTCGGCCTGACCGAGAAGAGCATCGATTGACACAGAGCGCGTCTGGCTCATATCGCCATCATGGACGGCCCGCTCGCTTGCTGCCCTCGCCTGATTGATCAAGACCTGAACCTGCAACATATCTTGTTCAACGGAAGCGATGTGCTCAGCACCAAGAGAAGCCGCATTGGCAGCTCGAGCGGAGGCTGCACAAATCGCGTCGCGTGCCATCAGGTCGAGGCGGACCGGTCTGTATCGTGATATACCGCCAATGATGTCGTCCGTCTGTTTAGGGAACAACGCCTTGGCCGAAACGCGGCGGACTGGTGAGTTTGCGGTGTAAAACCCACCGTCCGGTGCTACACTGCTGACGGATATGGATTCTTCACGACCAAGCGCAAAGTATCGCAGCTCGCCGGTCTCACGGTCCAAAAGCCCCATACCCACCCGGAACATCAGCTGGGCGCCGCCGATGCTGCGACCCCCGCCGATGGAGACAACAACACCGTTGGCCGTGATCGTGGGTGTTAAGGCATTGAACTCAACGCCGACATTTTTAAAGCCGCTGAGCGCATCGAGCTTAGCCCGCCATGCTATCGTGCCGCTGTCACCGCCGTCGATCAGTTTGATCACGTCGTTCCGTGTGACGACGTAAATCTCTCCATTGTCCGGCGAAACAGCAACCGATGCTGCGATGGGCTCACCCACATCGACCCGCCAAATCTCATTGAGGTTGCTGTCTAAGACCAAGACATTGCCGAGGTTGTCGGAGGCATAGACACGAGCGCCGT
>JBCCBY010000201.1:0-5834 GCA_039033795.1 Pseudomonadota bacterium
GCTCTTCAAACCGTTCATTTACTCTCGCCTCGACGCGATGGGTCTTTCGGCCACCGTGAAACAGGCGAAAAAGCTTGTGGAGAAGGAGCGGCCGGAGGTCTGGGATATCCTTGATGAGGTGATCCGCGAGCATCCGGTTATGCTCAACCGCGCACCGAAGCTCCACCGCCTGGGTATCCAAGCGTTCGAGCCCAAGCTGATTGAAGGCAAGGCCATCCAGCTTCACCCCCTCGTCTGTACAGCGTTCAACGCTGACTTCGACGGCGACCAAATGGCCGTGCACGTCCCATTGTCGCTTGAGGCGCAGCTTGAAGCTCGTGTGCTGATGATGTCGACCAACAACATCCTCAGCCCTGCAAACGGTAAGCCGATCATTGTGCCCTCGCAGGACATCGTTCTCGGTCTTTATTATATCACCCTCGAAAAAGAGGGGGAGCCGGGCGAGGGCATGGTGTTCTCGAACGTCGATGAGATCGAGCACGCGCTTGATGCGGGCGCGGTTACGCTGCATGCCAAGGTGAAAGCCGTGTGGCGGTCTGTCGATGCTGAGGGTAACGAGACCATGGAGCTCGTTGAGACGACCCCTGGCCGGATGAAGGTCGCGTCGGTCTTGCCAAAAGACCACAATGTGCCCTTCGACGTCGTCAACACGCTTCTCCGTAAAAAGACGATCCAGGGCTTGATCGATACGGTCTATCGCCACTGCGGCCAGAAAAAGACCGTGATCTTTGCCGACCACATCATGGAGCTCGGCTTCAAAGAGGCGTGTAAGGCAGGCATCTCGTTCGGTAAGGACGACATGGTGATCCCGGACACCAAGGCCGGTATTGTTGATGAAACCCGCTCGCTCGCGTCGGAATATGAGCAACAATACGCTGACGGCCTCATCACCCGCGGTGAGAAGTACAACAAAGTCGTTGATGCCTGGGCAAAGTGTACCGACCGTGTCGCCGAGGAGATGATGAAAGAGATCTCCACGACGAAATTCGATCCGGAGACGAAGCGTCAGCTCGAGCCAAACTCGGTTTACATGATGAGCCACTCGGGCGCTCGGGGTTCACCCACCCAGATGCGTCAGCTGGCGGCCATGCGCGGTTTGATGGCGAAACCCTCCGGTGAGATCATTGAGACACCCATCGTCTCAAACTTTAAAGAAGGCCTTACCGTGCTTGAGTACTTCAACTCAACCCACGGTGCCCGGAAGGGTCTCGCTGACACCGCGCTGAAAACCGCGAACTCAGGTTACCTGACCCGCCGTCTCGTTGATGTGGCGCAGGACTGTATCGTCAAAGAGATGGATTGCGGCACAACGCAAGGCATCACGCTCGAGGCCATCGTCGATTCCGGTGAGATCGTGCTAGCGCTGTCGGAGCGCCTTCTTGGCCGGACGGTGCTTGGCGATATCGCTGATCCCGATAGCGGCGAGGTGATGGTTGAGGACGGCACGCTCCTCGATGAGGTGACCGCTGAAGCGATCGAGAGAGCAGGTATTCAGAAGGTCAAAGTTCGCTCGCCGCTGACATGCGAGACGCCGATCGGTGTTTGCGCGAAGTGTTACGGCCGCGATCTTGCCCGCGGTGAACCGGTCAATGTCGGCGAAGCCGTCGGTGTGATTGCGGCGCAGTCGATTGGCGAGCCTGGCACACAGCTCACCATGCGGACGTTCCACGTTGGCGGGACGGCGCAGGTGGGTGACACCTCGCTGATCGAAGCCAGCCATGAGGGGACGATCCACCTTGAAAACCGCAATGTCGTCAAAGATTCCGCCGGTGATCTTGTGGTGATGGGCCGAAACACGCTGATCAAGATCCGCGGCATCGATGGTCAAGATCTCGCCTCGTTCAAAGTCATCTACGGAACGAAACTCCGTGTCGATGATGGCGACACGGTGGAGCGCGGTCAGCGGCTTGCTGATTGGGACCCCTACACCCTGCCGATCATGACCGAAGGCAAGGGTAAGGTTCGCTACGAAGATCTTGTTGAAAGCGTCAGTGTGCAGATGGTCGCTGATGAAGAAACGGGTCTAGCCAGCCGTGTTGTGACCGACTGGCGTTCCAACCCTCGCGGCGGGGATCTGCGTCCAGCGATCCTGATCGTCGATAACGAAGGCGAGCCGATCAAACTTGAGAGTGGCCAAGAAGCTCGCACCTTGCTGCCGGTCGAAGCTATTCTTTCCGTCGATGACGGTGCTGAGGTTGGGCCGGGCGATGTGCTCGCACGGATCCCCACTGAAGGCGCAAAGACGAAAGACATCACCGGTGGTCTGCCGCGGGTGGCGGAACTCTTCGAGGCGCGCCGTCCCAAGGATCACGCGATCATTGCGGAGATCGATGGCCGCGTCGAATTCGGCCGCGACTATAAGAACAAGCGTCGCCTTTCGATTGTTCCCGCGGACGATAGTCTTGAGCCGGTGGAATATCTCGTCCCCAAGGGTAAACACCTCGCGGTGCAGGAGGGCGACTTTATCGCCAAGGGTGAATACATCCTCGACGGTAACCCGGCGCCGCACGACATTCTCGATGTCTTGGGGATTGAGGCGCTCGCGGATTATCTGATCAATGAGATCCAGGAGGTCTATCGCCTCCAAGGCGTGCCGATCAACGACAAGCACATTGAGGTGATCGTTCGCCAGATGCTGCAGAAGGTCGAAGTCAAAGATCCTGGCGACAGCCCGTTCTTGAAGGACGAGCAGGTCGATAAGGTCGAGTTCGACGAGATCAATGTCGTGCTTGAAGAGCAAGGATCGAAGCCTGCGGTCGGCGATCCGGTTCTCTTGGGGATCACCAAAGCGTCGCTGCAGACCAGGAGCTTTATCTCCGCGGCCTCGTTCCAGGAAACCACCCGCGTCCTGACCGAGGCGGCTGTTCAAGGAAAGATCGACACGCTCGAAGGCCTCAAAGAGAACGTGATTGTGGGTCGCTTGATCCCTGCGGGCACGGGCGGTCAGATGACCAAGCACCAAATCGAAGCGGACAAGCGCGACCAACAGCTCATCGAAGAGCGCGAGGTGCGCGAAGCAGCAGCCCTCCCTGCCCCCGATCAATCATCGGGCGGGGATATTGCGGCAGCCGAATAACAAGAGAACGCGGCGGGCCTCGGCCCGCCGTTTTCGTCTCAGCAACCACTCGTCGCCATAATGGCGGGTAGGCTCGTCGACAGTCTTGGAGGGCGGCGTGTTGCTTGATGGTCTTGGCATCGTCGTGATTGGGCGAAACGAAGGCGAGCGACTAAAGACGTCGATCCGCTCATTGCCTGCGGGCGTCCCCGTGGTTTACGTCGATTCAGGCTCAACTGATCGTTCGCCTGAGTGGGTGGAGCAACAGGGCCATTCGGTCATCCGTCTCTCAACCGATCGCCCGTTTTCTGCAGCACGCGCGCGAAATGAGGGCCTCGACCGTCTCCTTGCGGATTGCCCGGATCGAACATGGGTTCAGTTTATTGATGGCGATTGCGAGCTTGACCAAGCCTGGCTCTTGGTTGGCCTTGGCCGGATGGCAGAGGATATAAACCTCGCCGCCGTGGCCGGGCTCCGCCGTGAACGCTACCCTGAGAAAAGTTGGTACAATGAACTCTGCGCCTACGAATGGGATACCCCGATCGGCCTTGCCAAGGCGGTTGGCGGTGATGCTCTTTACAGGATTGCAGCCTTCCAGGAGGCGGGAGGGTTTGATCCTTTAATGATGGCAGGTGAAGAACCGGAACTCTGCCTGCGGCTTCGTCGGCTCGGGTATCAGATCGAACGGCTTGATGCGCCGATGACGCTGCATGACGCGGCCATCTACTCCTTTGGCGCTTGGTGGAAGAGGGCGGTGCGCTCTGGTTATGCGTCGACATTGGGTGCCATGAAACATGGTCGGGCAGGTTATCGCGTGCGCGAAGTGCTACGGTCGCTTGTTTGGGGCGGAATGCCAGCCGTTATGGTTTTGGCTCCTTTTTTGGGAGCACCGTGGTTGTCGGGCTTGCTGCTGGTGTTGTGTCTGTTGAAGTGGTGGAGGTTGAAGCACCGCTATGCGGCGCAGGTCCCTCAAGCTGGCCGTTACGCAGCCTTCACGATGATGACCAATGTCGCAGAGGTGCGCGGTGTTGTTGAAGCGCTCTGGCAAAAGGCAGTGCAAAGACAAAAAATAGTCGAGTACAAATAACTGTGTTTCAAGTTTGGCTCGATCAATCGATCATTAAACGGAAAGAATGCCTTGACTGAAGCTGCGTCCAGCACGGCACCGACCACCGACGAGGGGTTCGCCGAATTTCCCGGCAGCTATGCGATGCTGAGCCATATCCCGGTGCAGATTTCCGATGGGCAGATCTACACGGATCGGCTGTGGGCGAAGGACCTTGATCTTCATATGCGCTACTTGCCGGCGCTGACCCTCGTGTCGCCGCTTGATACCACTGGCAAGCATGATGGGTGGGACCCCGTTGCAAGTGATGCGATCAGGCACGTCGCCTTGCCGATGAACAAAGGATGGCCCCGGACGATCCTCAACATGCCAAGGGTCCGCCGTATCGTGTCAGAGGTGGCTCGAACGCATGACCTGCTGCACACGGGGTTGGCCGGGTGGCCGTTTCCGCTGTCCTTCTATCTCTTCGGCGAGCGTCAAAAGAGCGATTTCGTCTGGTTTAACGTGACCGAGTCGATTCCCTGGGCAGGGGATCGCGGGCCTGTGGGTTGGATAGGCCCTTGGCTCGATCGGTATGCCCATCGGGTGATTCAGGCATCTGATCTTCGCCTCTACACCAACCCTGGATTTCGCGATTACTTTAACCAGCCTTCCCATGACGGAATGATCAACCCGGCCAGTTGGATTGATGCTGACTTTGTCGCGTCCGAAGAGATGGTGACGTCTCGTCCTCAACGTCTCGGATCGGCAGTCCCCAAATTTCTCTTCGCCGGGCGGTTGACCCATGAGAAGGGCCTTGATCTCTTGATGGATGCGCTCAACGCCTATCCTGCGGACGCGCCCTCGTTTCAATTGGATCTGATTGGTGAAGGGCCGCTCATCGCTGCGCTGAAGGCGTTCGCTCAATCACGCCGAGGTCCCATCGTCAATGTGCTGCCCGTTCGGCCGTATGGACCGGAATTTTTTGCGCTTCTCGATGAATACAGCCTGTTGGTCGTTCCCACCCGATCCTCCGAACAGCCGCGCATCATTTATGACGCAGCGATTCGCGGTGTGCCCGTTTTAGCGTCCGACACGCCGGGCAACCTGTCGGTGATTTCTGATGCGTTGGGTCTTCGGTTTGCCAGTGGAGACGTGCACGCTTTGACCAAAGCACTTGGGGATGCTGCTGCCGATCAGGGCGTGCTTTTCGACACAGGCCACCGTGCCTACCGTGCACTTTCATCCTACACCCATGAGGAAATGCATCGACAGCGCTCCCATTACCTTCGAGATGCCTACCTTGCTGAACGGCACCGACGGACAGAAAACACTTGATCGCATAAGGCTTTCGGCAGCCCTCTCCGTCCATCCGTCGTCGCCTGACCCGGGCTTCGAATAGAAGGTTGACGGGTCAGATTCGCTTCGCTAACGCCGCGCGACGCCAGATGGGGCGCTGTCGGCCTGTCCGAAACAACCCCGGGTACATCGTCAGTGTTGGTTTTGTCGGCCGCGCGGGTTGAGAGCTCGGCGCGGCAGTTGGTTTTGGCAAGCCAAGACGCGCGGTTTTTGGAATTTTGATCGAACGAAAAAGGGCTTTATGCCAACGATTCAGCAGCTGATCCGCAAGCCGCGGAACCCGAAGCGGAAGATTAATAAGGTTCCGCATCTGCAGGGCAACCCGCAGAAACGGGGCGTGTGCACCCGCGTTTATACGACCACGCCGAAGAAGCC
>JBCCBY010000202.1:0-5825 GCA_039033795.1 Pseudomonadota bacterium
CGCTCTCTCAGTCTGGATGTATGCTGAGTTGCGCGACGACGTGGTCAGTCGCGTGTCGGCGCGAAACCGGGAGGATGCTCAATTTGCTGAAGATCAGCAGGCGTCTTATTTAGGCCAGTTAGAGGAGTTACTGCAGCAAGGCGTGCCTGTCCACGATCTGCCTTTCCAGCTTATCGATGCCCTGCCAGAGAAGGTCCTGAGGGCCTATGAAGACCGGTTGACCGGTGCTGATGTCGAAACCGATTGGGATGTTTGGTCAGGCATTATGCAAATGAGTGATGCGGAGCTGCGCCGCGTCAACCCAATGCTTCTGCGTGCTGATCTGGCGGATGCGGAGTTCAAGCAGCTTCTTTCGATGCAGCAGGGCGCGCGCGACAGTGGCGATTTCAGCGCATTCACGTCGGCAAGGAGTTTTGATTCCGAGGCTAAGCTTGCTTACGAAGCGGTTTATAAAAGGGTCGGGAACTCAGCTGGGGATAAAGAGCGCTATCAGCGGTTTCGTCGCCAAGTGGACAGCAGCCTTCGGGAGCTGGAGGCGGGCCAAGGGCGTAAGGCCACACCGGATGAACGTCAACAGATCTTCGATCGGTGGATGTTGAATGTCGCGAAGACATCGCGCCTCAACGTCTTTGATGATGACGACGTCAGGCTTTTTGAACTTCAAGAGGGAGACGTTTTCAGTGTTCCTGAAGAAGACAAAGTACTGATTATTGAGGCTCTAGAATCTGAAAACCTTCCGGTAACAGATGGTACCATTAGGCAGCGCTATTTAATGGTGAACGGCCTTGTCTCAAACTAACCCTTACAGCGTCGTTTCTGTTCGTGACGAGCATAAGAACCCATATGCGATGCCGCGTGCGGAGGATCAGGCGGTTGCAGGTTTAACGGCAGCACCTCACGGACAGGCGGGGTTCCGGGGTCAGGCGCGGGAGCTCGCGCTGCGTCTCAACCTCCCGCAAGATGTTGTGGAGCGCAACGCAGCCGAAGCGAGCGCAATCGCACAAGAGAACGAATTTCGGTTCACTTTAAGCGAGCGGCGCGAGTTTGCTGAGTGGCTGGCTAACCCTGACAATGCTGCCCTGGCTCGGGATGACATCCCGGCCCTAACGCGAATTGTTGACGTGGCGCGCGCGGTTCCTGGCGAGGCGATCAGCTTTGCTGGTCGCCAGGTGCGGGGGGGCGGCGTGCTGGTCGAGCGCGGTTTGGTTGAGAAAGTCATTTACGCGGACATGGGGCTAGCAGCCTTTTACAACACGCCTACAGAGGCCTCGGTCACGATAGGTGAAGGTATACAGGACGTTGGCGGAGCGGTTGTCGATGCCGGAGGTGTTGTGAGCCCACCGGTAGAGCGTCAAACGTTTGCGACGGATGTGTCCGGAGCAGTGGGTCAGCTTGGCGCGGCAATAGTTCAAAGCGCAGTTGCTCCGCCGACAGTGTTGCCTGGACTTTTTGCGGTCGGTGTCGATGAGCAGAACGAGCGCTCCGATGGTGCGGCGCCGGACTCAGCTCTCTTACTTGGCGGTGTGGTCACGGCGGGCACAGAAAAGCTGGGCCTTGATTTCATCACACGCAAGGTGCCGGAAGCGATCAAGCAACCAGTCGGTCGTTTCCTTACGGATCTCATGACCTCAGCGGCGGTAGAGGGTGTGCAGGAGGCGACAGAGCAGGTTGGTCAGAACCTGGTCGAAAGGACGTACAATCCCGATGCTGAGGTCTTTGAAGGGGCAGGGGAGGCGGCATCGGTTTCGGCTGCTGCGGGCTTAATCGTCCGTTCTTTGCTTTTAACGGCTGCTCCCGGCAGAATGCGCGAAGACCGGACGATCGCGGGCATGGAGCAGGTTGATGCAGTGGCTGAGGCCGCGAAAGAGTCAAAGCTCTTTGAGCGCTCCCGCGCGGCTCTGGAGTCGCTTCTTCAGCAGGTCGGCGACGGAGCCGAAGTCTATGTCCCCGCCGAGGCTGCTCTGCAGCTCTTCCAATTAGAGACACTTGTCGCGGAACGTCTCGGCGTAGATCCATCAGCCGTTGAACAGGCGCGCTATGAGGGTGGCGACATCGCTGTGCCGCTCGAGAAGATCATTTCAACGGTGGATGAGGCCTTCTTCCCCATGCTGCGCGAAAATATCCGGCCGACGCCGGATGCGCTGACCCTGGCGGAGGCAGTGGATCAGAACCAGCGGGAGACGCTTCAAGCAGACTTTGAGTCCATCTATGATGATCTTGAGGCGAGTGATAAGGTGGCAAGCGCCGGCGCGGTCATCGCCGATGATGTGGCGGGCCAGCTTATGAATGCTGGCGCTTCACCTGAGGTTGCGCGGACGCAAGCGTCGCTGTGGCAAGCACTGTTTGAGACGCTCGAAGCCAAAGGCGTCGATGCGGCGTCCGCCTATGAGGCTTTGGGACTTCGTGTGCAGGGGCCGGAGCAAGAGACCACTGGGCCGCGCACGGATCAGCTTGATCTGCTTTTGGACGATCTGAGGGCGGGGCGCGAACCACAGCTTTCGCAAGAAGACCGGCTGTCCGGCTTTGTAAGAGCGCTTGGTGTGCGCGACGACCGGGGCGACCTGGCTTCCCAAGACCTTGATGCGCAGCGCCGTCCAGGCCAGCGCAACCTTCTGCGTGACGATGGTCTTTCTCTTGATGAGGTCGGCGAGCGCGCGACGGAGGCGGGTTATTTCGCTGAGCGTCCCACCAAGGCTGCGCTGATTGATGCTATTTTGGCGGATGCTCGAGATGAGGCACCCCTCTACCCGGAGGGTTCGATCGATCCGGTGGCAGAGCAACGGATTGCGGCGCTTCGTGCCCTCGATGCGGATCTGCGCGAGGCAGGGATTGATCTAGCTGAGGCGACCAATGAGCAGGTTAAGGAGCGACTGAACGGGGAGGCGGAGCCGGAGTCAGATGGCCGAACGCTCGATCAGAGCGAGAGGGCCTCGGTCACTTTCCCCGTTGATGGCGTGTTTTCGGATGGCGAGGTCGTCGTTCGCCTGACGCAGGCGTCTGATCTCACATCGTTCTTGCACGAGAGCGCACACGTCTTCCTTGAGATGTACCAGGCGTTGAGCGAGTCGGAGCCTGTCATCGCAAAAGAACTTGCTACGATCCGGGAATGGCTAGGTGCTGATGCGTTCTCTGAACTGACGCGCGAACAGCATGAGACGTTTGCAGAGGGTTTTGAAACTTATCTCTTCGAGGGCAAGTCGCCGTCGATCGGTCTGCAAACAGCCTTTAACCGGTTTCGAGCATGGATGATGTCGATCTACCGCCGTGTTCAAAACATGGGCGTGCAGCTTGATGAGACGGCGCGCGGTGTGTTCGATGCCATGTTGGCCACGGAACAAGAGGCAAGAATCGCACGCGAAGCACGGTCGATGCGTGTGTCGGTTTTGCTGCGTGGGCTGATGAAAGAGGAGCAGGCGCAGCGCTATGAGGGTCTTGTCGAGACCGCTCGTGCCGAACTCGAAACTAAGCTGTTGCGCCAGGCGATTGATGAAATTCGCACGCGCGAGAGTGCCGCCTACCGCCAGGAGCGCGCTGCTATCCGAAAAGAGGCGGATGCCGACGTCTGGGCGCGTCCAGTCTATCGTGCGTTTCATCTCTTCATGGAGGGAAGCCTCCGCGAGGGTGACACGTCTGATCGACTGCAGAACGTTCGTCTCTCGAAAGAAGCGATCATCAGCCTGCGGGGGGAGGCGGCCATCCCACGTCTCTTACGCGGCAAGCGCGCAGTTTACGCGGACGATGGTGTGCACCCGGATATCATCGCCTCGGAGCTGGGCTTCAGTTCGGGAGACGCATTGGTCGATGCGCTCCTCAAGGCGCCCAAGCCCAAGGCAGCCATTGAAGACGCGACAGACATGGAGATGCGGAGACGGCATGGCGATGTACTCAATGACGGAACGATTGAGAGAGAGGCAGCGGAGCGCGTCTATTCAGAGAGCCAGGGTCGCGTCCTCATGGCTGAGCAAAATGCCCTGGCCGCGAAAGCGTTGCAAAAGGCGCTTCCGCACGCCCAAATCAAAGCCGCTGCCCGAGACCTGATCAACAGGCAACCCATCAGCCACGCGATCAAGCCTGGCCGTTACAGCCTGCAAGCGCTTAACCAGGGAAAGAAGGCCATTCGTCTCGCAGCCCAAGGCAAGTTCCTTGAGGCACTCCAGGCTAAACAGCAACAGGTGCTTAACCACGAGCTTGCGCGTCTTGCCTATCTTGCACAGCGCCGCGTTGAGCGCATTGAGCGCGATGCTCGTCGGGCGCTGATTAGGAAATATGACGAGAAGCGTTACCATCCTGACTATGTTGAGCCGATCAAGCGCCTGGCGGGCCTTTACCTTGGCCGCACGGACAATCCGGTTGCTGACCGCAAATTCCTATTGGACTGGTGGCTGGAGCGCCTGAACACAGACCAACGCTATGCGGACATCCCGCTTCGCGTGGTTGAGACCGATCGGCCTTTTGTCAAAGCCTGGCGTGACCTGAGCTATGAGGACGTTCTTGACTTCAAGTCTTCCCTCGACAGCCTTTCCGCTGCTGCCCGCCATGACAGCGATGAAACCAAGTCCCAGCTGCGCGACGAGGCCAAGGGCCTTGCGAACAACATCCGATGTAACAATCCAAAACCGCCGCGCGACAGCCGAGCCGCTCCGGAAAAGCGGCGCCGTTGGTTTGATGCTCTGCATGGGTTCTGGGCAGACCTTCAGTCTGCGTCAGTGATCATTGAAGCCTTGGACGGTCGGGCCGATGGGCCGCTCTATGAGGCCATATGGGTTGGATTGCGGCAGGGCCAGAGCAAGACCGCCGAGCTCAAGACAGAGATGGCGGAAGGCATGGCCAAGGTCTTTGAGGGCTATAAGCCCGCAGAACTCGAAGAGCAGATCCATGTCCCGTCTCTGGGGCGCTCTTACCCGCGTCAGTTTGTGATGTCCGTCGCCCAGCATATGGGGTCTCAGTCGAACCGGGATGCCATTTTCCGTGCCATGAATACCCATTACGACATGGGCGAGTTCCAGGTGAACGACATGCTCTCGCGGCTTCGTGAAAAAGACTGGAACACGGTGCAGGCGGTTTGGGATCTCATCGACACGTATTGGCCGCAAGCGAGCGAGGTAACCAAAAAGATCGAAGGCGTGGTGCCGCCAAAAGTCGAGGCTGCTGCTTTCTCAACGCCGAGTGGCCAGCGTCTCAGCGGCGGTTACTATCCTCTTTCCTATGAGGATCCAACGGGTGCAGCTGAAGCTTCGCTAGATGACGGCAAGTTGGCTGCTCAGCTGATGTCGGGGGCGCGTGCTCGGGAAGGAACGCCCAAGGGTCATATGATCGCTCGGCAAGGCTCGGGCGGGCGGAAAGTTCGGCTCGATTACGGCACCTTGACCCGGCACCTTGATAACCAGGCCGCGATGATTGGGATGCGAGAGCCGCTCGTGCGCGCGGTGTCGATCCTTAACCAGCGCAGTGTTCGGGCCGCCATCAGCGAAACTCTGGGGCCCGATTACATCGAGGCCCTCAACAAGATCGTGACCCGCTCGGCGGCGGGTTATCATGAGCCGTCAACGTCTTTGGGACGTCTGATGCGCAACGCCCGCACAAACGCGACCGTGGCCTATCTTGGGCTGTCTATGCGAACGATGCTGGTCCAGCCTTTGGGTGTCGCCCAGTCGGTTGAGAGCTTGGGTCTCGTCAATGTGCTTGATGGCTATCGACGGTTTTTATCCGACCGGGCAGGTGCCGCGTCCTTCGCGTTCGACCGCTCACCAGTAGAAGGAGATAGCAAAACAGCCTGGGTTACTAAAGACGGCTGGACTCCAGTTTACAATGGAGATGGTATGGTC
>JBCCBY010000203.1:0-5821 GCA_039033795.1 Pseudomonadota bacterium
CTCCACATGAGCAATAGGTCCTGCGTTCTCATTATTTAAATACCCCAACAGCACTTTCTGTGTAGCAGGAAAACCCTCTACCGGAATCGCTGTTACATACTTTGTGCCTTTAGCGGGTGTTTTGTGTTGGCGTTTATCCTCTAGTAGTTGAGGATAAAGCGTACCAAATTTAACTAGTGTACCGATGTCAGAAATCTGATAAACATAGTCCACTACATCATTGGTTAAATCAATGTAAGTGGGTTTTTCTTTGGTTTTGCCCATATATACCGAGCGTACTCTTCCATCATTGCTTTTAGCCATTTCCTCAAAAATTGCTCGATAATTGACACCAGCTAGAGAAAGGTCATCGTACGTCCGCCAATAATACATACCATTTTTTAAGTCTCTAATACCAACATGATGCGTATGGTCACCTAAGCTTTGGTAGGTAGCCGTTGTGCGAACAGTTCCTTTTGGCATATCTACATTATTGAGTAAGTGCAAGGCTAGGTTAACGCCTTGATGTCCTGCATTCACCGGATTGGAAGCGTGTTTTAGTAATGCGATTCTTACAAACCTAGATGGCGGTGTATAGTCTCCTGGTAATCCGAGCATACCACTACCTTGACCCAATGGTGGAAGTTCCGTATTAAATAAAGAAATAGGTTGTGCATTGACGGGACTTAAATTGACGTAATTTTTTAAGTTATTTTTATGCCAATGAAAAGAAGGTGCATTGGTCAATACGCCTATATCCGTATTGTCATAGACTTGTGGATAGTTGGCGACCTTAGAAACACTAGGATCAGGGCCCGAAAATTCCATGACGATACTTGTACCACTTGAATCGGACATACCAATATGATAGGGGGTATTAGGAAACACGGGTACTTTTATATCTTTCACCACTATTTCCCTATTTTGAAGGAGTGGCAACCCTTTCATGAGAAAGTCTATACAACTTTCAAAGTTGCTAGCGAGCCAAGGGGCTAAATCAAGGGCAGCTAAGCGATGCGCCCCTTTATCTGTAGAAGGCACCGTTTCATAATCGGTATAACCTGGATTATAGAGGGCATCTACTGTAAAATCTTGGCCGCGTGCAGCTCGCCAATCGCGCCTATTTCCCCTTTGGCGATGCCAAGGATGACTGGGCGATCCTGCGGGCACTGAGCGAACGGATCGGCAAGACTTTGCCCTATGATGATCTCTATGCGCTGCGGCAAGCGATGATCGAGGATTCGCCAAGCTTTGGCAGCCTCGATACCGTTGAGGCAGGTGAAGCACCAAGAACAGCCGATTGGGCGGGTGCAGGGTCGGTGACCTCTGAACCCTTCAAAGCGGTGTTTGACAATTACTACTTCACCAACCCCGTTGCCCGCGCCAGCGACACAATGGCGGAATGCGCGGAGTCAGCTCAGCCGGTCAAACCCCTAATCGCTGCGGAGTGAGCCAACACCTTTAGTCCCGCAAAGGGCCTTCAACTGTGTAGCCGCGCGCGGCCAGGAGCGCGGGGACACCATCATCGCCGATCAGATGCGCCGCGCCGACAGCGACAAAATCATTGCCGCTGCCTTCAAGCTCCTTGGATAAAATCGTCGTCCAGTTCTCGTTCCGCCGTGTAATGATGACATCATAGAGCTCCTCTGATGTCTCTTTAATTGAGTCGATCACCAACGCCTCAAGCGACGACAAATCACCCACAGCCCACGCCTCAGCAAAGTCTTTGATCTCTTGCTGGCCGCGCTCAATATCACCGAGGGTTGATTCAAGGAACGCCACCTCAATATCGTCAGACAGCGAACCAAGGAATGAGAATTGCTGTTCCACAGTCTCAAGCCCACGCTCCTTCTCATCAGGCGTGTTCCGACCGATCACCATCTCCACCCCCGACGCGGGATCAAAGCCATCGCGAACCAAATCCATGGTCGCCAGCGTCACCGCCACCATCCACGGGCGGAAGGGCTCAAGCCGCTCACTCGAGAGCGCCAAATCCGAAGCGAGGGCATCAACGCGGTCATAGGTTTCACTATTCAAGCGTTCTGATAACGGACGGTCTGGGCTCATGCCATAGGCCATGGTCAAGGCCTGTACCGATGCTTGGTTGTTGAGCTCAGTCGGCAGAACCTCGAACCAAATCTCGTCAGCCTCTGAAAGACGTTTGTCGAGCGCTTCGCTTTGCCACCGAAGATTCGATGGCAAGACGTGGATGGTGGGAAAGAGCACCATCGTGCTGTCGTCGTCACTGATGATCCAATAGGCAACGCCGGGTTCCAGGTCAGCCAGCTCAGCGGAAGCGGCGCCGTCACCATCCACCTCATGGGCGGTGGCCTGGTGATCGCCGGCACCGCCGCAGGCCGCGACAAAGAGAGCGAGCAAGCTCGCTATTGGAGTTTTGAGGTTCATCCAAGGGCGCCTTTCATCATTCGCAGGCGCTCTCTAGCCGCTCTTGGACGAATTGTCCTTCGCTGTTCGCGGACCTGCACCCGCCGTGCCAATATGGTAAGGAGACACCATGACAAAACAATTTCGCATCTCCCATGACGGACCCGTCGCCACCCTGACCCTGTCCACACCCGAAAAACGCAACGCCATGGAGGCGCCTTTCTGGGAGGACCTCCCCGAAGCTGTGCGTGAGCTCGACCAAAGCGGTGAGACCCGCGTGTTGGTTATCGCCTCTGAAGGTCCTCATTTTAGCGCTGGGATCGATTTAAGCGTGCTTGCTTCATCGACACCCAAAAATTTAGGCGCCGCTGGCGGGATCGATTTCTATCACACGGTCAAACGCATGCAGGACACGTTCTCCTGTCTTGAGACGGCTCGGATCCCGGTGATTGCGGCCATCCAAGGTGGTTGCTTTGGCGCGGGAGTTGATCTTGTGACAGCGTGCGACCTGCGCGTCTGTGCCGAGGACTCCTTTTTCACGATCTACGAGATCGTGGTGGGCATGACCGCTGATGTCGGCACCTTCCCGCGGATCGTGAACCTCCTGCCTGAAGCTATTGTTCGCGAGCTGAGCTACACCGGCCGCAAATTGTCGGCAGAAGAAGCGCTCAAATACGGCTTTGTGAACCGCGTCGCAGCCGACGCACAAGCATCCCTCGCTTCTGCCTATGAGCTCGCCCATGAGATCGCGGCGAAAGCACCGATGGCCGTGGCGGGTTGCAAGGACATCATCACCTATTCGCGTGATCACACCACGGATGAAGCGCTCGACCGTATTGCTCTTTGGAATGCATTCATGCTGCATGAATCCGAAGTGATGGCAGCCATGGCCGCCAAACAAACGGGCGAGCCTGGCAACTTTACCCCGCTTCCTCCCCTTCGCTCAGTCGACGGACGGAAGCTTTAAAGAGACTCAGCGGGCGGCAAGGGAAAGAACCCGGCGCGCCCGCTTAATCACCGGCAGTTCGATCATTTTCCCATCGAGAAGGGCAACCCCTTCCCCAGCATCGTCAAATGCTGCCACCACACGCTCGGCTTCAACCACTTCCTCCGCCGTTGGCGCTAGCGCATCGTGGATCGGACCGAGCTGCGCGGGGTGGATGGCCGCTCGGGCTTGAATACCTATCGTTCGTCCTCGGCGCGTTTCTTCTTTGAGGCCCTCCTCGTTTCGCACGTCGAGGTAAGGCACATCAAAAAACGCTTTTGCCCGCGGCCGCAAAGGCCGCGACACACCGAGACCGCCCGTAAAGATGGGTTTCCCACGCAAGATCACAACCAATCTCTCCTGAAAGATCGATCGCGCCATAGATCCCTCCGATCACGGCTGGATGATCGGCAATCCCCTCAGCGATCCCAAGCGAGCGGGCTGTCTCCATCACAACAATGATCCGATCCCGTCCGAACGCATCACGCAATTCGTCGATGTCGCTGACTGCCATGGGTTTCGGCATCATGACAAAATCGAGCCCTTTCGCGCCCCGAAGGGCAGCCAAGTCAGACGCGTAAGGATCGGTCCCTGCACCATTGACGCGCAGGCCCAAAAGGCTCGGTCGCTCAGTGGTGTCGGCAAGAAACGCGAGTGTGGCCACACGCGCTTCATCTTTGCCGTTCGGCGGGACCGCGTCTTCGAGATCGATACAGGTGAGATCTGCCCCCGCTGCCGCAGCCTTCGCAAAGCGATCAGGTCGAGCGCCGGGAACAAACAAAAGGCTGCGCCAAGCGCTTGGGTCGAGGTCCACCATCGAGGG
The DNA here is from genome assembly GCA_039033795.1 of Pseudomonadota bacterium. Taxonomy (GTDB): domain Bacteria; phylum Pseudomonadota; class Alphaproteobacteria; order Caulobacterales; family Parvularculaceae; genus Parvularcula. The sequence goes on from JBCCBY010000203.1 coordinate 4,173, forward strand.
TCAACTAGCTCCTATTCAGCACCCGGTCGATATCCGCCGCGCTGTGGCGTTCGGGGAGTTGTTTCGATTCATCACCAAACACGCGGTTGACGGCCTGGCCACGGCGAACGGGCTCCCGCGCTTTGATTTGTTCTGACCAGCGAAGCACATTTTTGTACTCATGCACCTGCAGGAACTCAGCTGCGCTATAAAGCTTGCCCATCACCAAGCCGCCATACCAAGGAAAGGTCGCCATATCAGCGATCGTGTACTGATCACCTGCAAGGTATTCATTGTCGGCCAGGCGTTTATCAAGCACATCCAACTGCCGCTTCACTTCCATTGCATAGCGATTAATAGGGTATTCAAGCTTCACCGGCGCATAGGCGTAAAAATGGCCGAACCCGCCACCAAGGAATGGTGTCGCGCCCATCTGCCACATCAACCAGGCCCAGGTCTGGGTCCGGGCTTCATGATCGGTCGGCAAGAACGCGCCGAATTTCTCAGCAAGATAAACGAGAATCGCACCACTTTCGAAAACTGGTGTTTTGGGATCAGTTGAGTGATCCATCAATGCAGGGATCTTAGAGTTCGGGTTGATCGCAACAAAGCCGCTACCGAACTGATCACCTTCACCAATGTTGATCAGCCAAGCATCATATTCTGCAGCCGAATGACCGGCAGCCAGAAGTTCCTCAAGCAAGATCGTGACTTTCACTCCATTCGGTGTACCGAGTGAATAGAGTTGCAAAGGATGCTCGCCGACGGGAAGCTCCTTGTCATGGGTCGCGCCGGCGATCGGGCGATTGATGTTGGCGAACCGGCCGCCGCTCTCCTTGTCCCACGTCCATACCGCGGGGGGCGTGTAGTCTTCAGCCATGGTGTGTCTCCAGCTGTGCTCATGTTGAGACAAGACTTAGGCCTTCAGGGAACGAAGTGCCAATCAGTTGACCGCACAAAGGGTTGAGCGCTTCTGAACGGCACGACTTGGAGCGGGTAGCGGGAATCGAACCCGCGCGTTCAGCTTGGGAAGCTGACAGGCTACCATTACATCATACCCGCTGGGGCGCCGGACCATGATGGCCCACGCCCAAGCTGTCAACGAAGGAAGGGATCGACGTCCCGATGAAGCTTTATTCCACGAGCGCTGCGCGCAACAAAGGCGTGATCGCCGACGCCTTCACCCGGTTGCTGCCCTCAGCCGCCCGGGTTCTGGAACTGGCGTCGGGCACCGGCGAACACGCGGAAGCCATTCTCGAAGCCCGTCCCCACCTGCGCTGGCAAGCGAGCGATCCCGATGAGGACGCAAGAATAAGCGCGTCATCACGAATGGATGAACGGGGCCAAGCACCAGCAAAGTCGTTGGATACCCGTATGGACGGATGGTGGCAGGACATCCGTGAGCCGATTGATACAGTGGTCGCCATCAACATGATCCACATCACGAGTGGGGCTGGAGTTGAAGGGTTGTTCCGCGGCGCCGGCGCATTGCTCTCGGCTGGTGGGCATCTCTTTCTCTATGGTCCAATGAAAAGACGGGGACGGACAGAAAAGAGCAATCAACGGTTCGACCAGAGCCTCAAACTGCGGCGCTGCCGCCGCTTGACGGGATCGACCCCGGTCCGATCCCTGATGCGGCCGATCTCGGCCTTTCGCCAGACCCCTGCCCC
>JBCCBY010000204.1:0-5813 GCA_039033795.1 Pseudomonadota bacterium
CCCATCAAACCGGGCCAGCCCAGCCGTGATTCCGCGCCATGTGGACGACCCGCTCGAGGTTGTCAGAGAGCGTCTCTTCCCAACCCCGGCGCTGCGCATCTTGGTAGGGTTGGGAATGCCTCTTCCCTTTGTGTGGCAACGAAACGTGAAGAGGTCTGGCGCCTACACATCATCAATGCGGACGGTCTTGGCCTAGTTGAGGCCGCCTGAACGGATAATCTTGTCACCGACCAAGGCGCCATATTTGGTCAGGGCCTGGAAGGTCATGGGGAGGCTGAACACAATCGTGGCGAAGATCGCCGCGAATTTTGGAACAAACGTCAGGGTCATTTCCTGGACCTGGGTCAGAGCCTGAAAGAGCGCGATTCCCAAGCCAGTGATCGTGCCCGCAATCAAGGGCGGGCCACAGATCACGAGGGTGGTGATAAACCCCTCACGAATGATTTGGATCACATCCGCCTCACTCATTAGATCGGCATCCGCATAATTTCTTGATAGCTCTCGATCATCTTGTTTCGGATCGAGATGGCAGTTTCGACAGCGACCTCTGCTTTCACCGTGGCCTGAACGACCTCTTGCAAGCTAGCCTGTCCATGCATAGCGGCGCTGGACATTTTCTCGCTTTGTTGGATCGTTTCGATCGACTCCATCGCGGTGCCCTTGAGCGCCTCGATAAAGCTTGGGCCCGCCATTTCTTTTGTTTCCATGACGGCGGTGGTCATGTTCACACCGCTTGTCGATCCATTAGCGGCGAGGGCTGCAATGGTTTCAATCATTGATCAGCGTCCTTCTTATCGATCGAGAAGAGCAAGGGTGGACATCGCCATGCCGCGCGCTTGCTCAATAAGGTTGAGGTTCGCATCATACGACCGCGTCGCCTCACGCATGTCGGTCATTTCGATCAGTGGATTGACGTTCGGCATTTTGACATAACCATCCGCATTTGCGGCTGGATGCGCGGGATCATAGGACAGGGTGAACTCGCCAGGATCCACACCAATCTTTTTCACCGTGACCAAATCAGCGCCCAGGGCGCGATTGAAGTCGGGTTGGAAGACGATGGTTTTCCGGCGATAAGGGTCAGCCCCTGGTGCGGCACCGAGCGAGCTTGAGTTGGCAATATTCTCTGACACCATGCGAACCCGGAGCGATTGTGCTTCGAGGCCCGATGCGGCGATTTTCATGGCTGCTGAAATAGGGTCCATGGGTCTATCCGTCCTTAGGCACGCGTCGACAGCGTGGCTTTCAACATGCTGACGTGTTTCTTCATGAGGCTGGTGGCGAGCTCGTACTGACGAGCGCCATCAGCTGCCTCAATCATCTGTTCTTCAAGGCTGATCTGGTTTCCGGAGGGCTCCACTTCCCATCCTTCAACGCGGCGATCCTCACGGTAGGTCGTGTTGCCTTGCTGCGAGGTGATATGCATGTGGTGGGTGGACATCATACCCGCTGGCTCCACCGTGCGCAGAGCTTCGGAAAAAGGTTTGAGGTCCTGCGCCTTGTAGCCTGGTGTGTCGGCGTTGGCGACATTCTGCGCAAGGAGGGTGTGACGAACACCCAGAAAGTCGAGCTTCTGGCTCATGGTCTGGAAGAGGCTGATACCTTCAATCATGGGCGCGCGGGTTCTCCTGCTTGCACGATGGAAGAAGACCACTCGCGGCTTAAACCCGCATAAAAGATCGTGGGGCAGGACGGGGTCGTTCTATGAAGGGACAGACATGAGCGATCAACGCGCAGCAGCCCGTACACTTGATGAAGCCGCCTCGATGTTGCGGCACCTCCCTGGCCCTGTATGGGAGGGAGAGATTTCATCGGCCCTCGGTATGGTTCTTAAGGTCAGGGGGCTCTCGGGCGTTTTATCCGGCGGCGACCTTTGCCATGTGGAGCGCCATGGCGGTGAGCCGCTCGCCTGCCAAGTGGTGGGCGTGGAGCGCGACCAGACGCTGCTTATGGGTTTTTCCGACACGGAAGGCGTGCCCGTCGGCGCCAAAGTCTATTTCAACGAGCAGCGCTTCCGGATTAAGGTCTCTGACGGTTGGCTTGGCCGGGTCATTGGTCCGATGGCGGAACCCATTGATGGAAAAGGCCCTTTGCCAGAAGGCGCGTTCGCCACACCGCTCCGCGGCACGCCGCCTTCAGCCTTTAAGCGCCGCCGGGTTGGCGCGATGCTCGATACCGGGATCAAAGCGATCGATGCTTTCACACCAATTTGCCGTGGGCAGAGGATGGGCATCTTCGCCGGCTCGGGTGTTGGTAAGTCGACGCTCCTTTCGATGCTCGCTCGCTCAAGCGCCGCTGATGTCAATGTCATTGGTCTGATCGGTGAACGAGGCCGCGAGGTGCAGGAATTTCTTCAGCGCGACCTCGGGGAAGAAGGTCTGAAACGCTCGATCGTCGTGGTCGCCACCTCTGATGAGAGCCCCCTGGCGCGACGTCAGGCAGCCTACCTCACCATGGCGGTGGCCGAGGATCAGCGAAAGCGAGGGCGGAACGTCTTTTGTATGATGGATTCAGTGACGCGCTTTGCCCATGCCTTGCGAGAGATTGGCCTGGCCGTGGGAGAGCCGCCTTCCGCGCGCGGATTTCCCCCATCGGTCTTTGGTGAGCTCGCGCACCTCCTGGAGCGTTCCGGCCCCGGCATGGCCAACCAAGGAGACATTACGCTCGCTGCAACTGTTTTGGTCGATGGTGATGACCATGATGATCCTATTGCTGACAGTGTTCGCGGTATTCTTGATGGCCATATTCGCTTAAGCCGGGATATCGCGATGCGTGGGCGCTATCCATCGATTGATATTCCGGGCTCTGTCTCCCGTCTGGTTCCTGACTGCTATGACGGCGAGGTGGACGCAGCATTGGCAGCCGAGGCGCGCAGGCTCATGTCCGTTTACGATGATAAACGCGATATCATATCGATCGGTCTTTACAAAAAGGGAAGCGACCCTGAAACGGATCGCGCCCTTGAAAAGGTTCCTTTGTTGGAGACGTTCTGCCATCAAGATCGCCTCGAGAGCGTTTCAGCCGATAAAGGAATGGATGATTTGGCGGCCCTTTTGGGGCGTGTTCGGAGGGACGCGATCGACGCAGATGCTGATCCGCAGGTTGATGATGAAACATCTGATGATCGATCCGCCGATGCGACCGCGGCGCAAGATGCTGAGGTGATCGAAGCTTAAACGATTAGAGCGCCTTAGAACAAATTGGTTGCGCCTAGCGTTGCTGAATCAATTGCGACGTCCCCGGACCCTCCTGCGCTGCCTCCCACACCGTAAAGCGAGAGAAGACTTGATCCGCCCGTGCTGCTCGGTGCGCCGTTCTTGACATCATAAAGGACAGCGAACCGATTGATAAACTTCTCAAGCTGTTCAGGGTTCTGAAGATCTTCGATATCGTAGCGGGCTTCAAAGAGCTTGACGAGTCGTTCCGGTGCCAGGGTTCCCATCTCGTCGGCGAAATCAAAAGCGGTGAAGACCACTTCCCGCAACGCCGAGTCGCCAAGCACATCCAGCCAATTATCGATGTTGGGTGCTTGACGTTCAAAATAGGCAGCAAGACGCACACCGACATTATCAACACCCGCGTTGGTTTCGGCCGTGACGCGTTCGAACCGTTCAATCACATCTGATGCGAAGTTAGGGTTTCTGACGTTTTTTGTTCCGTCCTCGGCAAAGCCCAGATCGCCCGCGAGAATACGGTATTTCTCGTCAATCAATTGATTGGCGAGCGATTCTGAATCGGCAACGCCCTCTTGGAGGACTTTGCGGATAAGTCCTTGGGAATCAATTTGGCTTTCGAGGTCATAGGCGCGCAGAACGAAGCGATAGAGCCGATAGTCAGCAATTAAATCATCTTCGTTTTGAACCTTGCCAATGTTCTCGCGAAAGTAATCAATCTCTCTTTGATCTTCGGCGCTGAATGCCACACCGCGGAGGGTCTCATCGCGCTCTTCCTTCGCCTGTGTTTCCAAAACCTCCGTGTTGTATCGCTCAACGACAGTGTTGATGAACGCGCTGTTCCGGATGTTTTGATCGCCGATTTCATTGAACGCGAACGCGCGGGCAAGGGTTTCAAAGCGACTGTCTTGGCTGGTGTTTGCCGCTGACGTCGGCTTAAGAACGCCTGCGCTTGGGTTGTAGACACCCGCGGCCAGCGCTTTGGTGATCAACTCTTTGTTGCCAAACTCCGCCTCAAGACCAAACGCTCTAATGATAAAGTCATAGAGGCGTGAATCACTTGTCAGTTGTTCCGCCGTGAACTGAAGGCCAGCATTGGCAGCAAAATACTCAATCTCTCCTTCGGCAAATGACGCTTCAAGAACACCGTCCGCACGAAAGGCATATTCATTGATTACTGTGTTGACTGCCTCAAAGATCGCCTCATCCAAGATCACATCCAACGGATATGTTTCTGAGAACCAAAACGTCGCTGCGAGACTGTTGATCGTGGTGAGTCCAGATTGGGCTGCGATTTGGTCATCGGTAAACGGAACAAAGGGGTCGAACACCCCCTCATCGAGCACCTTGATCACAAAGTCCTTGTTGTTGATCTGGTCTTCAAGCCCAAACGCTGTGAGCGCATAGTTCCAAAGGCGCTCATCCGCTGCAAGCTCCGCTCCGGAACTTACCTTGAAGATGTTCGCGCGGAAATAGGCTTCCTCTTGGGCGATGGAGCTGGTGGGGTCGATGGTTGACGTATCGACCGGCGCCAGCGGTTTGCCATAGGTCCGGTTGAAGGTGAGATAAGACGTGTAGGTGGTTGTCATCGTCGCCTCCCTCGGACTATATTAGATCAGTAAGCAGATTGCAGCGACTTACCCATGCGCGCCTCGGCTGCTGCGTGGAATGCGCGGTTCTCTGCTTCGAGCTCTGCTGGGTATTGAGCAGAGGTTTCCGCACCAGTCTTGGGCGGAAGCTCAAGCAGTGGGTGGAGCTTAACCATCGCTTTGTAGAAGTCTCGAAGGTGCACTTCATCGATCGCTTCCAACAGAATCTGCCGATGCTCATCGTTTTCCATATGGGTGAACACGTAAGCACCAAGTTTAGATGCGTGGCGAAGCATTGCGTCGTCACATCCTGAAATAAGCAGCATTTGTATGGTGAAATAAAGGCGCCGAATAGGCGACTTCGCGTCCTCGGGTTGCAAAACGTATTTACCACGCAAGACTTGGCCAAAACTGGAAACCGTGATCGTGTTTCGGCGGTCACCATTGGTCAAAACGCAACCATTGACGATGATGCGCTCATGGGGGCGGAGGCGTAAGCGGAGTCCCATGGATGGTTAACCTGCTTCTGGCTCGGTTGATGCTGCTGGCTGTTGGCCAGCAAGTCCCCGAATAATGCTACGATTGATGTCCAACAAAGGCTCAATTCCTTTTTCGCCGGAAATGACAAGCGGGGTGTGCCGATCAACGAAAATGGCGAGTGAAATGATACCTGCCTTCAGCTGCGCTGGAAGCGGATTGTCTTTATAGGCACAATCAAACATCAGCTCTCCCCAGAGTTTTTGATTGCGACTGAGTGCATCAAGCGCCTCGCCGGAGAGCGGAAAGCTCTTCGCTTGAGCGGCGCGCTCTAGGTCGCCATTGATCTGAAGAAACACCTTACGCTCAATATCGCGCGGCTCCTCGGTTTCTTTGATTGTCTTCTTATATGCGGCGTTTGCGCCGGCCCTGCCATACATAGACTGTTCTCGTCCCTCAGTTTTCTTGGTTTCTCTCAAGAAGGGTTGGCACCCGGAGCAAAGCTCCGGGTGCCGGTCTTATCGTTCCGCTTAACGGAAGAGTGACAGGATGGTCTGTGGACGCTGGTTAGCGA
>JBCCBY010000205.1:0-5788 GCA_039033795.1 Pseudomonadota bacterium
CGAGAACTCGTCGCCGCAAGCCTCGGAGATACTCCGCCCCTCCGCATCAAGATAATAGGGCTTGCCAGAACAGGTTCCCAACCGAGGATTGTCAGACATTTTATCGATGAGGCCTTCAAAATACCCATACGGAAGATCAAGGTCCAGATCGATTTTACAAACAAAGGCGTAATCCTGCAGGCGAACCGTCGCTAGCCCATAATCGAAGGCCTCGATCACGCCGCCCCCAACTTTCCGAAAGCCTCGATCTTCGCGTTGGATCAGTTCGATAAAATCATGCTTGGCAGCATACTCGCGTGCGATGTCTGGTGTTTCATCGTCCGATCCATCATCGACGATGATGAACTTGGTCGGCGGCACGGTTTGGCTGACAATGGAATCGAGCGTCCTGCGCATGAACTTTGCTTCGTTGCGGCACGGCCCGATCAGGACATAGGCACGTGGGTCCGTCATGACGCTGCTCCTTCAAAAATAGCTTCTAGACGATTGAGGTTCACGTCCATCGAAAACTCCTGATGAAGATGATCGTGTGCTGCCTTGCGCACCCGCAGACGGTTGGGCTCATCGGTCAGTGACCTATCCATGCACGCAGCCAGACTTTCTGGGGCCGCGGGCGCAGAGAGGTACCCGGTTTCGTTGTCGATAATCAGTTCTGGAATCCCCGTGAGCCTGGTGGAGACCACTGGAATTCCATGGCTCATCGCTTCCATCAGCGCCACGGGGATACCATCCTTATCGCCCTGGCGATCGGCACGGCAGGCCAAAACAAAGAGGTCGAGCTGACCGAGCCACTGCTGAACCTGCGAGTTCGACATCGCACCCAGCATGGTGATGGAGTTGTGGAGGCCGTGTTGCTCGATCCTCGTCTCCATCGCATCACGCTCGGGGCCCTCGCCGACAATTTCGAGGGTCGCGCCTGGAGCACCGGTCCGGTAAAGCGCGAAGGCATCGATCAGATCGAGCATCCCCTTTTTCTCCACGAGACGCCCCAGCGATCCAATGCGCGGCGTTTTGCGAAGAGGGGTATACGGAGGCAATTCCGGCGGCAGGTCGGGAAGCCCGCAACGGACCACGGAGAGTTTGTCCGTTGGTAAGCCCATGGACGCCAAGAGGTCGACGTTAAAGCGAGAGATCGTCGGAAACCCAACAGAACGGTCTGCTTTTTTCTTTAACAGAAGCGCATTCTCATACAAATCATTCGCGTGCCCCATAACAGAAAAAGGGATTCCGGACGCGATGCTGGCATACATCGCAATTTGCGCTGGAAAGTGCGCGAAATGAACATGCAAATGCTCAACGCCCGCCGTCTCCAGGCGCTTGGCAAGACGCAAGCCAGCAGCAGCTTGCCACACCAATCCCAGCGCTTTTCGGCTTTCCAGTAGCCCATGCAGCACATCGTCAGCCGCGCGGAACAAGGTGCGAGCCGCGCTTTGTGGATGGGCTGATGCGTAGTGAAGACTGCCTGTGATCTGCTGCCCCACAGGACCGTAAAGGACATCCACATCATCAAGATCGATATCGGTTGCGCGCGCTGATGGGCTGCGCACCGTGAAAACATCGACGCGGTGTCCGCGCGCTCTCAACGCAAACACCTCGCGGTAAACAAACGTCGCCGATAGGGCAGGAATTTCAGGGCCGAGATAGGCGATATGCATGGCGCGCTCCCCGGATGCTGCCTCAGACCGACCCCGCTAGGATCGTAAGCACGATGGTTTCAACGTCTCGTAAAGGCGTTTGCGCATGCGTTAGAGCTTTCATGGTCGTTTTGTGGCCTGTAACGCTCAAGGTCGAAACGAGAGGTTTTTATGCGATCCTGTTTGCCTGTTCTCTTGTTGCTCATGGCGTTGCCGGCATCAGCGCAAACGAGCCAGCCGCGGAGCGATGTAGAGCTTCGAGCAACCTATGCGCCGGTTGTCCAGACAACCGCCCCGGCGGTGGTCAACATCTACACCCGCCGCACGGTCCAAACGCGGACACGAAGTCTCTTTGACGATCCTTTTTTTCGGCAGTTTTTCGGTGACGTCGCGCCTGGGCCAACCCGAGAGCGGGTGCAGTCCTCGCTCGGGTCCGGCGTGATCGTGGATCCAGCGGGCATCATCGTCACCAACAACCATGTCATCGACAACATGGACGAGATCAGGGTGGAGCTTGCTGATCGCCGAGAATTCGATGCCGAGGTGCTGCTGACGGATCCCCAGACGGATTTGGCGATCCTTCGCGTTGAGGCCGACGAGCCACTGCCGGTGCTTGCATTTGCGGACAGCGATGAAGCGCAGGTTGGCGATATTGTTCTCGCGATCGGTAATCCTTTTGGCGTCGGTCAAACCGTAACGTCCGGTATCGTCTCCGCGCTCAGCCGAACCAATGTATCGGTCTCTGACTTTCAATTTTTCATTCAGACCGACGCGGCGATCAACCCAGGCAATTCAGGAGGTGCTCTCGTCGATGTCGATGGCCGCCTTCTGGGTGTGAACACAGCGATTTACTCGCGGTCGAGGGAGTCCAACGGAATCGGATTTGCCATTCCTGGTAACCTGGTGCGTCGCGTGGTGACCTCAGCGGTCGGAGGCGACACCATGGTCCGTCGTCCTTGGCTCGGCGTTGTCGGATCAGACGTCGATGCCCGTCTGGCTTCGGCTATTGGTCTTGATCGTCCGAAGGGGGCGATTATCAGTCAGGTTTATCCGGACGGACCAGCCGACCGTGCGGGTCTTCAACAAAGCGATGTCGTCCTCGCGATCGACGGTAAGGACGTCTCCAGTGGCGAAGCGTTGCGCTATCGCCCTGCGACCGGGGAAGCCGGTGAGCGCATCGACGTGCTGTTCTTACGCGATGGGCGCGAGCGGACCATCCGTGCACGACTGGCCTATCCTCCAGAAACGCCTGAAAAGGATGAAACGCGACTTGATGGGCGCCACCAACTCTCCGGCGCAACGATCGCTAACCTTTCGCCGGCATTGGCTGAAGAGCTCGGCCGAAGTCCCTTTGAGGAAGGTGTGGTGGTCTTGAGTGTTGCACCAAACAGCATTGCTCGGCGCTACCGTCTTCGTCAGGGTTCGGTGATTATCGCGATCGATGACCAAGAGACCGCCAGTGTTGCTGACGTGGAACGTGCTTTGCGCGGCGGTGCTGTGGAAGTGGTGACGCTCAAAGACCAACGCGAGCAAACGGTCCGCTATCGGCTTTCAAGATGAGCCTGTTTGACGCGGCTGGATTGGGGGACGACCTTCCAGCACCGCTTGCTGAACGTTTGCGGCCACAGCGACTGGATGATGTGGTGGGGCAGGAGGCGCTGCTCGGGCAGGGCGGTAAACTCCGGTCTCTGCTCAAGGCACCGTCACTGCCATCACTGATCTTTCACGGGCCTCCGGGCACGGGGAAGACGACCATGGCGCGCCTCATCGCCCAGGAGACGGGTCATGACTTTGTGCAGCTTTCAGCAATCTTCACAGCGGTCGCTGACCTCAAAAAAGCGTTTGCAGGGGCTGAGGCCAAACGCGCTGCAGGCCAACGAACACTTTTGTTCGTCGACGAACTTCACCGCTTTGATAAGCGCCAGCAGGACAGCTTTCTACCCCATATGGAATCTGGGTTGGTCACGCTTGTCGGCGCGACGACGGAAAACCCCTCTTTCGCTCTCAATCGTGCGCTCTTGTCGCGTGCCGTGGTCTTAAAACTTGAGCGACTAGAACCTGACGCGATGGCCATTCTTCTCCAACGAGCGGAGAACATGGTGGGCGAACCACTTCCGCTCACGGAGGAAGGACGATCGACACTGATCTTGATGGCGGATGGTGACGGCCGTGCGCTCTTGTCGCTGGCGGATCAGGTGATCGCCGCGGCGCCTGGTGAACCAATGGGTGCTGACGATTTGCGCCGATCGTTCAGCAGCAGAGCAGCCGCTGGCGATCGTTCAGGCGATGTGCACTACGATTTGGCAAGTGTCCTTCAAAAGTCGATCCGCGGTTCGGATGATGACGCTGCGCTCTATTGGACCGCCAGAATGCTTGAAGCAGGCGAAGACCCGATGTTTATCTTCCGGCGGCTGATTGTCATCGCAAGCGAGGATATCGGCAACGCCGACCCCCGGGCGCTTCCTTTGGTGGTCGCAGCAAGGGATGCTTTTCGGCAACTGGGAGAGCCCGAGGGCCACATCGCCCTTGGCCAAGCTGTGGCTTTTCTCGCAGCGGCGCCCAAATCCAACGCTGCTTATGTTGCGTTCAAGAAGGCGAAGTCCTTGGCGCGCGCCACAGGTTCACTGCCGCCCCCGCCCCATGCCGTGAACGCACCCACTCGCCTCATGAAAGAAGAGGGCCGCGGTGAGGGGTATATCTATGACCATGATGCTCCCGGTGGTTATGCCGGGCTCCGTTACCTGCCCGAAGGCGTGGAAACCGAGCCCCTCTATCAACCGACGGATCGTGGGGGTGAAAAGGTGATGGCGGAGAGACTGGCGTTCTACCGCAAGAGACGAACCGCCAAGCCTTGATCTTTCTCTGTGCCGTCGGGGCATGGATCGGTAGCGGTTCGCTGCTGTCGAGATGCAGGATCCAGCAAACCGGGCTTGCGGGCCCTATCTCCCCAGCATGGCCTTTTTTCGGCCTTCCGCTTCGCGTAAACTCGGGTCAGGAGGGGATTCATGCGGTTTGTGATCTTTCTTTTGACCCTCGTTGTTCTCTCCCTTGCCGTCCTCTACGTTTTGGGGGATCGACGTCAGCCATTGTCCGTTCCGATCACACAGGAGGTCGAGCTCGAGGCTCGATAATCGGCATGAAAAATCTGATGATCGGCTTCATCGCTGTCGTCGCAACGGCGCTTCACGCAGCGGCGGCGCAGGTTGAGCGCGCGCGTTTCGATGATGGTTCTTTCGGACTTGGTATATTGACCGATGGAGACGCCTTGTCACCGGCGCTTTGGCAAGGCGCTGGCGCGCGCGACATCAAAGAGCAACTCGACGCCGTCCCCACTGCTTTTGATGACCCGGCGAAGCGTTTGATCTTGCGCCGCGTTCTTCTTTCGCCAGGGGACAGCCCGCGGGACGCAGACGAGGCCCTTGCGGGTCTTAAACTCCGTCGAGCCGTGGAAGCGGGTTATGTGCTTGAAGCTGCGGCGCTGGCGGAGCTGACCTCGGGTCTTGCGATGCGACCGACACTGGCGGAGAGCGTCGCCTACCGTGATCTTTTGCTTTTGGACTATGATCGGGCCTGTGCGCGGGGAGCAGGTTTGCGAGAGGGGCGGCAGTCGCCCTTTTTTGTCCGTTTGCGCGCCTTTTGCTACTTGCATACCGGTGAAGCCGCAGCTGCTGAACTGACCATCAGCCTCGCCAATGAAGAGGGCGTTTTAAGTGCTGAAGACGAGGCCGCGCTTCGGTCACTGAGGATCGGTTTTCCAACAGCCACGATGCCCGAAAATGCGCTTCAATACGCATCATTTCGAAAAGTAGGTGGTCTGATCACCGAGTCGGATGTTGAAACCGCAACAGCGCCGATCGTCACGGCGATTGCCATGGATGACGGTGTCGGCAACGCCGCTCGGGTGGCGGCGTTGCGCCGGGCGGCGCTGGAGGATTTAATGCCCGCACGGGATCTCGGCCAAGTTGCTGAGTCTGTTCCCGGGACAAAAATCGCCCAAGATGTTGGCTTTGTTCGCGCGTTGCCCCAGGGTTCAGGCGCGCGCGCCGGCGCTATTGGCGAGGCGCTCGCTGCTCACCTCGATGATCCCGCAGGATTTGTCCTCCGTTCAAAGATCTTCGGGACAGAGATCGCATCGACAGCGCCCGATGTGGCAA
>JBCCBY010000206.1:0-5708 GCA_039033795.1 Pseudomonadota bacterium
CGCTCATGGGCGCGAGACTGCCGGTCATCCCTGATCGTTTGCTCGGTATGGCCAAGATCATCGCAGATCGCTGAAACCTGCAGCAGGAAAGGCTTGAGGTCGATCGCCCCGTCTTTGAGGGGCCGATTGCGTTGGTCATACCGGCGAAGAAGAAAGCCTTTGTCTTCAAGGCTCGATTTCAGGCGTCGCAACGTGCTCGGAGCGATCGCCAGCAATCGGCAAAGGCGCTCAGCGCTCGGCCAAACGGCTGTGCTGTTGGCGGCTGTTTTGCTGATGTCCAAATGGGCGAGCAGCGCTGCCATCAAACAGCGCTCTTGCGGGGTTAAGAGATCCGCGGTTCCCAGCGCTAATGCCTTATCCACCATCAATCTGTTAAGGTTAACGGGCACGACCTCGGAGCGGCACCTTGCCAGCTCTTGGTCGTAGTCATCGCCCCGCCTGGCGAGCCCAGGGGCGCACAGTTCTCTTATCATCGCGCACATCTCCTTGAACGCGAAGGCAAAAACCAAGTGTGGCGCGAATCGCGCTTTTGGCTTGCTCAATGGGGCGGAGAAGGATACGCGTGAGGTGTCAAGCTTACGCTGGATCCAATGGGTCCGCTCGGAGAGCCCGGCCTTTGGCCGGGTTTTTCTTTGCCTTCGTTGTCCTTTGTCCTTTTGTTCGTGGAGCAGACCGCCCTGCCCTGGCCTTGAGCGTCGCGGTGGATCCCGCGAAGCCCTCCTTCATGGCGTCGATTCTGCGGCCCTCGCAAATGCGGTGGTCAGACAACGCAAATGTTGCACTTTTTTGGAAGTGCTGCCCGAAATAGCAACATTTGAGGTAAACGGAAGGTTAACCCCTCCCCACGCATCACGAAGCAGGATAACCGGCTCTTAAGGAGACCTCGATGGCGGATTTCAGCGCAGCGACGCGCCGGGTGGCGCGGCTTCAAGAGCGATCAGTGGGCTTGCTCGATGCCATGCGGGCCCAGCTGTTGGGAGAGAGCGAAGAGAAGGCCCTCCCCCTTCGGTTCAGCATTCGCCAGGCGGCCAAGATGGTGGGCAAATCGGACATGACGATTCGCCGTGCCGAAGAGGCAGGCACCCTGCCCTCGCCCGAGAAACGGGAAAGCGGCCATCGACTGGGTTTCACGCTCGATGAGATCAACAACATGCGCGATGTCTTTGGCACCCGTCCTGGCCGTGCAGAGACCGACCCGCCCCTTATTCTGGGGGTTCAGAACTTCAAAGGCGGCGTCGGCAAATCAACGATCGCGGTGCATGCCGCTCAGTATTTTGCGCTTCAAGGCTATCGGGTTCTCTTGGTTGATGCCGACCCGCAGGCCAGCTCCACGGGGCTTTTCGGCTACAATCCCGAAACCGATATCGCGGAGGAAGACACCCTCCTCTCCTTCCTTGAGCCCGGTGGCCGAGAGAATCTCTCCTATGCGATCCGCCGAACCTATTGGTCGGGCCTGGATCTCATCCCCGCCTGTCTTGGGCTCTACAATGCCGAGTATCACTTGGCGTCGACGGGCGCTGGCACCGATCGGTTTGAGCGGCTTCGCTCCGGTCTGCGTGATGCGGCGGATCAATATGACATCGTCGTGCTCGATCCGCCGCCGGCTTTGGGCATGATCTCGCTCAATGCCTTGCGCGCTGCCAACGCGCTTCTTATCCCCACGCCGCCGAGTTCGATCGATTATGCCTCCACCGTCTCGTTTTTGCGGATGCTGACCTCCGTGCTGGAGACCATGGAGGAGCATGGTGCTGCGATGGATTACCGGTTTGTCCAATTGCTTGCGACCAAGGTCGATGAAAACAAGTCGGCCCATCAAGAAATGCGCGATGCGATGCGCGAGATGTTTGCTGGCGACATCTTGATGACCGCGCTGCTCGATAGCTCTGAGTTCGACAACGCGTCGATCGAGATGCGCACCGTCTATGAATATGACGGCGCATCCAATCGAACCTATCGCCGGTGCCGCGCCAATCTTGATCGCGTGATGAGTGATCTCGAGCTTGCGGTGCGAGCGACATGGCCAAGCCACGGCTCGCAGCTGCGTCGGGAAGGGGTAGCGTGATGTTCAACGCGTTGAACACCGCCGGGCCGCCACAAAGGAACCGCTATGTGCAGGAAAGGTTCCATCAACCATGTTCAACGCGTTGAACAGTCTCCAGGGAGGTGCTCATGGCGCGTAAGAAAATTCTCGCTCACGCTGTGACGGCAGCGCGTGACGCCGCTGAAAAGCCGAGCGAAATCAAGAAATCACCGAAGCTCAACCCGCTCGCGCAGCGCGAAGGGGCCTTGTCTGACATTGCCCAGGGGAAGGTGAGGGACGTTCGCCTCCGCATGGTCGATCCCAAGACCTGCCGGATGTGGGCGAAGCACAATCGGATCTACGACCTCCTGACCGCAGACAACTGCGCGGATCTGATCGGGTCCATCCGCGCGCAGGGGAAGCAGGAAATCCCGGCGGTGGTCAGGCGCCTCAAGGACGATCCGGAGGGTTTCGAGTACGAAGTCATCTCCGGCGCCCGGCGGCATTTCGCGGTCAGCTATCTTCGCGAACAGGAGAACCGGCGGGAAATCTCCTACCTGATCGAGGTCAAAGAGCTCGAAGACGAAGAGGCGTTTCGCTTCGCTGACCTCGAAAACCGAGGGCGGCAGGACATTTCTGACTACGAGCGGGGCAGGGAGTACATGAAGGCGTTGGCCGATTATTACGGAGGCAACATGACCCGGATGGCCATGCGCATGGAGGTCTCCAAAGCCCTTCTGTCGAGTTACATTGCCATCGCTAAGCTGCCCCGAGAGGTGCTTGATGCCTATGGCGACCCCCGCGAAATCGCGGTGCGCCATGGCCAGCAATTGAGCCCAATTCTCAAAGGTGAAACGCGGGAGCGGGTGCTTGAACGGGCCAAAGAGATCGCCAAGGGACAAGAACAGGCAAGGGAGCTCGGCAGCGCGTTGCTGATGCCCGGGTCGGAGGTGTTCAAGCTTCTCAAGGGCAGTGCGGGGCCGAAACCTGTGGTCAAACCCAAAAGGGCGAAGGCCGATCACGACGCGACCGGGCAGGGGGGCGAGAGCTTTGTGACCGCCCGGATTGAGGGGAGCCTGCTGAAGATCGAGGTGAACCTTGACCGTCAGCCAGAGCCCGATGACGTCGTTGCCGCGGTCCTGCGTGCTTACGGTAAAATGCGCTAGGGTTCAGTGGTCCTGGGCTAGGTTGGCCATGGCCTCAGCGATCACTTCTGTGCCGGTTTTGCGCGGCGCCTCATCTTTGAAGTCATAATAACGCGGTTGGTGGTCGACAAAGATATGCTCGCGGATGCCCGCTAAGGCCGATGAATCGTCCAAGGTGCCAGCGGCAAAGGTCAGATGACCACCGTTCTGAAGCCGCCAAAAAAGCGTCGAGCCGCATTGCGGGCAAAAGCCACGTTCGGCCCATTCGGAGCTTTTGTACCACGTGACGTCGCCGTTGATCGTGATGGTCTCGGGCTCCACGCCCATGAAAGGCCCGCCGGACCAGCGCTGACAGTCCGTACAGTGACAAGGTTGAACACTGTTGAGGTTGCCATATGCCTCATAGCTGACTGCCCCGCACAAGCACCGCCCTGTGGCCATGATGATGCTCCGTTCGTCCTTGCTCTTGGCTAGCAGGTTCAATGCTGCCTTGCGAGCATGCTCTTGGCCATTGTGGGAGGTGAGGGCACCGTCGGTGATCTTTGGATCACTGGCCGTGCTCGTCTCTGCTCGTTTGTTGCTTTTTCGAACCGCCAAACCGGCTCTCTTTTGCTTGAAAACGCTCTAGCCCTCGAGGCGAAAGCGTATTGTCGTGTTGATCCCATATTGCCAGACGGGTTCGCCGTTCTGCACTTTCGGCGTGTAACGCCACCCTTGGGCGGCTCGGATGGCGGAACGCTCAAGACAGCGCTTGCTGCTCTCGACTGCCTCCACATTTGCTGTTTCGCCGGTCGGTGCGACATCGAAAACAAGCCGTACATAGTGGTCTTCGCCGGCGTTGCCCGACAGGCAACTCTCCCAATTCTGCGGCGGCACCCGGACAATGGGTTGCGGATCGCGCTCGAGTGTTGGCGGGCCCAATTCATCAATTGGCCCCACGGTCGGTAGCGATCCACCATCAATAATCGGTCGATCAATCGTGATATCCGGTGTCGTGTCGGGCGGATCTGGCTGCTCGATCTTTGTGGGGTCAGGCCGCTCGATTTCATCGTCACCTTCATCGCCGCGATCGGGGCCCAACGTGATGTCTTCTCTGGGTTCGCGTTCTTCGACGTCAACGTCGCCCGGATCGATCAAATAACTCATCGCAATAAACAGCCCTAAAGCGATCAACGCTGCCAGTGGCAGTCCAATAATCAGTCGCCAACCCATGATAGTCTCTCCCATTGACGGACAGTCTTCAGAAGACAGCTGAACCCGTCAACGCGTGCACTGCTTATCATATTGACTTGCGGAGGAAGGTAGAGCATATCCATCTGCAGCGCCGATTTGACCTCTCAGCTTGCGGGGCGCTTTAAAAATGTCGCTAAAGCGAGGGGTGTGTTGGAGAAAGATTTCCAGACCCGCCCACCCGCTTTCCCCGCAAGCCAAGGGTTGAAGACGCGCTCTGATGTGGAGTGTTGTTGATGAGCCTTGCCGTTGCCCAACCTTGCGAAGCTGAGACCAAACCGGAAATCTGGCGCGAAGCCGAGATGCCGGTGTCCGAACTCTGGCGCGCGAGAAGTGGCGCGTCTCTGACGGACGAAACGATCCGTATGAGGCTGGTGGGAAACCCCGCCGGTAAGAAAATCCTCGTCCTCGGCGGCATTTCGGCTGGGCGCGAGATTTGCGGCACAAACGGGTGGTGGAAGGATCTTGCGGGGCCATCCCGGGCGCTCAACACGGACGATTGCCTCATCATCGGTCTTGACTATCCTCCGCTTGATGCGCTTGATCCTATCGATCTCTGCACCGAAGATTTTGCGCGTCTGGTGCATCAGGCCTTGCGCAGCATCGACATTGATCGCGTCGATGGCATAATCGGTATGTCCTTTGGCGGAATGATTGGTTTAGCGTTCGCCCGGCTTTATCCCGAAGCTGTTGGTCAGCTCGCGCTTCTTTGCGCGGCCCATCGTCCATCACCGATGGCCAGCGCGTGGCGGCTCATTCAGCGTCAGATCCTCGAATTGGCGCGCGATGCCGGTGACCCTGAACGGGGCGTGGCGATTGCCCGCCAGCTCGCCATCACCACCTACCGTGCGCCGGAGGAATTCGACTCGCGCTTTGGCGAGGGGTCAGAGGAAAGCCTGATCAGCTATCTTGGTCATCAAGGGGCGAAATACGCCCGTCAAATGCCCTCGGGCCGGTACCAAACACTATCCAGCGCCATCAATGCGCATGATGAGGTGCCCGAAGACATCTCTGTACCGACTTTGGTGATTGCTGCGGACACGGACCGCCTCGTGCCGCCCGCCATCTGTGAGGAGCTTTGCCAGCGTCTTCCACATCTTCTTGGCTATGAAATCATTCAGTCCGTTTACGGGCATGACGCGTTTTTGAAAGAAACTGAGATCCTCGACCCCATCGTTCGAAAATTTGTCACCGCATGAGCAAGAAAAAATCGACGGTCCTCGCCACAGCGGGGGTTGCCCAAGACACAGCCTTCGGCGCCGTCGCGCCGCCAATCAATCTGGCCACGACCTTTGCTTGGAAGGACCATACCG
>JBCCBY010000207.1:0-5690 GCA_039033795.1 Pseudomonadota bacterium
AGCGAGAGCGGTTTGGCGACACCGATGGCATAGCTCAACTGAATGAGGCAGCGCTTGGCGATGCCCGCGGCCACCACGTTTTTCGCAAGATACCGGCCAGCATAGGCAGCCGAGCGGTCGACCTTGGTTGGGTCCTTGCCCGAAAAGGCGCCGCCGCCATGGGGCGCTGCGCCGCCATAGGTGTCCACGATGATCTTTCGCCCAGTCAGGCCAGCATCACCATCCGGGCCGCCGATCACGAACTGACCCGTTGGGTTGACATAGAATTCGTCCTCAGGCGGCATCCAGCCATCGGGCAGAACATTCTCAACGTACGGACGAACAAGCTCTTTAATGTCGGCTTGGCTGAGACCCGCAATATGTTGGGTGGAGACGACCACGGAGGATGTTCCGACAGGGATGCCATTTTCGTAGCGCACGGTCACCTGGCTTTTCGCGTCAGGCAAAAAAGCCTGACCGGTGCCGGTATGACGGGCCTCGGCGAGCGCACGCACAATGCCGTGGGAATAGGCAATGGGTGCGGGCATCAACGTCTCGGTTTCATCAACCGCGTAGCCGAACATGATCCCCTGGTCGCCGGCCCCTTCGTCCTTTTCGTCGCCGGCGTCGACGCCCATGGCAATTTCTGTGGATTGTCCGTGCACGTGGCATGCGACGTCTGCTTCACGCCAGTGAAAGCCATCCTGCTCATAGCCGATCTCGCGAACAGCGCGGCGGGCCGTCTCGATCATCTCATCGGCCTCAACACCGGGGGTGCACCGCGTTTCACCGGCAAGCACCACGCGGTTGGTGGTGACCATGGTTTCAACGGCGACCCGGGCTTCGGCTTGGCGTGCCAGATGCAAATCAACGATGGCATCGGAGACCCGGTCGGCGACTTTGTCAGGATGGCCCTCAGAAACGGACTCCGAGGTGAAGTAGTACGTCTGGCGCGTCATGCGGCGGCCCTTTTTATCGCGATATAAGGAAAGCCTTATGTCTTCGATAGAAGGCAAGGGCAAGCCGTTCTTGATGTTTCCCTTCACGGACCGGTTCGGGTGGTTGCGCTCTACTCCGCGTCACCCAAAGCGATCAGGGAGGCGTTGCCTCCTGCCGCGGCGGTGTTCGTGGAGATCACCCGTTCGTCCGCGAAGCGCAACAGATAGTGCGGACCACCTGCTTTTGGGCCTGTGCCGGAAAGCCCCATGCCGCCAAAGGGCTGGCTTCCGACAATGGCGCCGATCTGGTTGCGGTTGACGTAGATATTGCCTGCATGGGCGGCCTCCGCGATACGCGCTGCGACCTCGGTGATGCGGGTGTGAAGCCCAAAGGTGAGGCCATAGCCGGTCGATTTGATTTCCGAGAGAACCTCATCGATCGCCCCGGCTTTGTAGCGTTTGACATGGAGAAGCGGACCAAAATGCTCCTCGCGCAGCACCTCATCGTCGCCCAGTTCGATGATATGCGGCGGCACAAACGTCCCCGTGTCAGGCGCATCTCCTTTCCATCGCAGCCCGCTATGCCCGGCGGCATGCGTTAAAAGCTTGTCCTGCGCCTCGCGGTCGATAATCGGGCCGATGTCGGTGGTGGGAAGGGAAGGGTCACCGACCTTCAAGGTTTTGGCTCGTCCCTCGATCATCGCAAGAATGCCGTCGGCGACGTCTTCTTGCAGGTAAAGGACGCGCAGCGCAGAGCATCGCTGGCCGGCCGATTGAAAGGCGGAGGCCACAACATCATCGGTGACTTGCTCCGGCAGCGCGGTGGCGTCGACGATCATGGCGTTCACGCCACCTGTCTCTGCGATCAGCGGCAGGATTGCACCGTCCTTCTCCGCCAGCTGACGTTGAATGCGCTTGGCCGTCGCCGTCGATCCTGTGAACACCACGCCAGCAATGGCCTCATGGTCGAGTATGGCCTTGCCGACGCGTCCGTTGCCCAGGACGAGCTGCAAAGCCTCCTTGGGCACACCGGCGGTATGCATCAGCTTGACCGCCTCTTGGGCGATCAGCGGCGTTTGCTCCGCGGGCTTGGCGACCACCGTGTTCCCTGCCGCCAGCGCGGCTGTGACCTGGCCAATGAAGATGGCCAGGGGAAAGTTCCACGGTGCAATCGCGGCGAACACCCCGCGCCCCTCGAGGCGCAACTGGTTGTCTTCACCGACGGGGCCAGGAAGGGGATGAGGAACAAAAAGACGGCGCGCCTCGGCTGCGTAAAACCGGCAAAAATCCACCGCCTCTCGCACTTCGGCGATGCCATCTTCGAGAGTCTTGCCCGCCTCTTGCGCACAGATCGCCATCAGCCGGTCGCGGTGGACCTCCAAGAGGTCGGCGGTCCGCTCAAGCGCGAGCGCTCGCGCCTCCACCGGCGTGCCGGCCCAGGCGCGAAATCCCTGCGCGGCGGCATCAACAGCCTGTCGCGCAATCTCTTCAGATGCCTCATGCAGCACCGCAACGCTGTGGCCGTCCACAGGGCTGGCGAGATCTCGAACCCTGTCACCTGACGCGTCTTCACCATTGATCAAAGAGCTGATGATCGGTGTGCCAATATCAGCAGAGGCCATGCCGCGAATGAGTTCGGTAAGGGCATGGTTGTCGCCAAGAGCAATCCCTGCGCTGTTCAGCCGCTCGCCGAAAATGGCGGGGGGCAAAGCAATCGATGAATGCCGAAAGCCGCCCAGGCGAGCCAACCTTGCTTGCGGTTGTTCAAGCAGATCTTCGTCGCGCACGTTGTCGTCATGCACCTGGGCAACAAACGAAGAGTTCGCGCCGTTTTCGAGAAGACGCCGCACCAGGTAGGCGAGGAGGTCGCGATGCCCCCCAACGGGCGCGTAAATCCGGCAAGGATAGCGCTCTTCCCCGCGATCGGTTCTGACGCCCCGGTCCGTGATCTGCTCATAAAGGCTTTCGCCCATGCCGTGGAGGCGCTGGAACTCAAAGTCGCGGGACTTGCCCATGGCATGCGCCAATTCGATCAGCGTCGCTGTCGTCAGGGCATTGTGGGTCGCAAATTGCGGATAAAGGCGAGGGGCCGCGGCCAAGAGCCGTGATGCGCAGGCAAGGTAGCTCACATCCGTTGCGGCCTTCCGTGTAAAGACGGGAAAATCGCTGATGCCTTGCTGCTGGGCGAGTTTGATCTCCGTGTCCCAATAGGCGCCTTTGACAAGCCGCACCATCATGCGCCCATCTTGGTTTTCCGCCAGGGCGGCTGCCCAGTCGCACACCGCCATGGCTCTTTTTTGATAGGCTTGAACAGCCAATCCGTAGCCGTCCCATCCCCGTAAGGAGGGATCCCGGTAGACCTTTTGAATGATATCGAGGCTCATCATCAGACGATCGGCCTCTTCGGCATCGACCGTGAGGTTGAGATCAAACTCTTTAGCGGCGCGCGCGAGATCCAAAAGCTTTGGCGTGAGATCGGCGACGGTTTCGTCCCAATGGCGCGGGTGATAGTTTGGGTTCAGAGCGGAGAGTTTGACGGAAATCCCGCGCCTGCCGGGGAAATCGTCATCGCGTCTTTCTTTGCCGATGGCGGCGATCGCTTCGTGGTAGGAGGAAAGATAGCGGTCTGCGTCCTTGATCGTGCGCGCGCCCTCCCCGAGCATGTCGTAGGATGTGCGGTAGCCATGCTTCTCTGGGCCGCGGGCACGGCGCAGAGCCTCCTCGATCGTTTGGCCAAGGACAAACTGGTGGCCAAGATACCCCATGGCTTGGCGAACGCCGATGCGCACGGTGGGCATGCCCAGCCTGCGGGAGAGGTTTTGCAGGGTGTTTTGCGGCGTCTCCCCTGGGCGGATCACGCGGTTGGTGAGGCCAAGGCCCCAGGCTGCGGCGGCCACGAACAGGCTGTCCGATTTTTTCTCCTGGTGCACCCAATCTCCGGCGGAGATTTTGTCTTCGATCAGCTGATCTTGGGTTTTGGCATCGGGGACACGAAGAAGCGCCTCCGCCATCACCATGAGCGCCAGCCCCTCTTTTGTTGAGAGGCCATACTCGCGCAAAAAGGCATCAAGATTGGCGCCGCCCTTGGTGCGGCGGCGAATACCGTCGATCAATTGGGTGGCCAGTCGGGTCGTGGGGGCGGTGACTTGGTCGGCGGTTCGCGCTGCGTGAATGAGCCGTGGGACCACGGTTTCATCAGCTTCGGCGTAGGGCTCGTTGAAGTTCACGTCATCGTGGCGGAAGTCGAGCATGATGGTCTCCACAACAGTTGTGCAGAGGACCTAATCGCTAACTGGTGGCTTGTCTTCCGTGTTCGACGGTCCAGCGGCAGGGATTTAATCGCTGCTTTCTTCTTCGCCGAGGGTTTTGACAAGATCGAGCAGTCGACGCCGGACCTGGTAATCCTTGATTTTGGAAAATGCTCGGCAAAGTTGCATTCCCTCTGGCGTTGAGAGAATGGCCAAGAAGTCGGCCCGGTCCTCTTTTGGCTCCGTTGAGCGTTGCGTTTCAGCAAAACCGATGAGCGTCTCGGGACCATCCCCGTAGTCGTCATAGAAGAACTGAACCGGAACACTCAGAATCCGGGCGATCTCATAAAGACGAGAAGCGCCGATGCGATTGACACCCTTCTCGTACTTCTGAACTTGCTGAAAGGTGAGGCCCAATTCCTCGCCTAAACGGTCCTGACTGATCCCTTGCATCATCCGACGGAGTCTGACTCGGCTACCCACGTGCACATCAATTGGATGAGGTGCGCGCTTATTTTCAGAGGTTTGGCTCTTAGCGTTCACGTGTTTCTTACAACCTCATTGTCATCGAGTGGCCGGATCAATCCCGTGTTGCGGCCCCTTGGTCAACACCAACGTGGCGCAAACACTAAGGAACAGGATGAAAGGCACAATCCCAAGTTGAGTATAAAGTGGCGTTTCCAGTTTGGCGGGCAACGAAAAATTGAACCTATTTTGTTGATAAAGTGGTAACGCCTGGAGCAATCTGCCATTGGGATCGATCACCGCCGAAATGCCTGTGTTGGCTGATCGGACCACCGGCAGCCCGTTCTCAATGGCCCTCATGCGTGCAATGTCGAGATGCTGTTCGGGGCCCGCTGCATCACCAAACCAGGCGTCATTCGTCACCACCACCAACCAATCGGGCCGCTGGTTTTTTGGAAACAAAGCGCCGGGGAATACATCTTCGTAACATATCAGCGGGGCAAAAGGCGCGCGTCCCTGGCGCACTGTTCGCGGGCCGTCCCCGGGGATAAACCCGCCCCCACCCACGGGGCTGAGGGACGCAATGCCAAGCGCGTCAAAGACATCATAGAAGGGCAGGGTCTCGCCAAAGGGCACGAGTTGGTGCTTGTCATAGCGCGTCGTGAGGGGCGCCCCCTCGCCCGCTGGCCCAAAGACGAGGAGGGCGTTCGCATAACCTTCGGCCACTTCACGGATTGAACCCGTGATCAGGTACCCATCAGCGGGCAGACTGTCGCCAAGGATCGATGACAGATCCGGAATGCGGTCGAGAAAGGGATAAGCGTTTTCTGGCCATACAACGTAGACGGATTGATCGCTCGATAGCTCACCCACACCAAGCGCTGATGCTGCCAAATTATCCCGCAGGCCCTGGCGGCGCTTTTGCGGGTCAAGTTTATCGCGCTGGCTCATATTGGGTGAGCTATCGAGCGATCAATCCGTCTACGTTGTATGCCCAGAAAACGCTTATCCCTTTCTCGACCGCATTCCGGATCTGTCATCGATCCTTGGCGACAGTCTG
>JBCCBY010000208.1:0-5649 GCA_039033795.1 Pseudomonadota bacterium
CATGATTGCATTGGCCTGAATGGGGTGTCTCTTCCATCTGACGCAAGAGCGCGTTCATTTCCTCCGTGCTGAGACGGCGCCCGGCTCGAACAGAGTTTCGGCAAGCATGGTTACCCAAAGTCTCAGCGATCTGATCCTTCAACGACACATCGTGCCCTAATTCAGCGAGGTCACAGGCCAGGTTTTTGACAAGGCCGGTGATATCAAAATCCCCCAGCACCCCTGGAACCTCGCGTACAAGGATGGTTCCAGGACCGAAACTCTCGATGACCAACCCGTAGTCAACGAGCTCTTCTCTGCGTTCCAGGACAACAGCCGCCTCATCCTCAGAAAGCTCCACCACCTCAGGAACCAAAAGCGTTTGGCGGATAGGAGGCTGACCTTTGGAGGCCTCCTTCATACGCTCATAGACGAGGCGCTCATGGGCCGCATGCTGATCAACGATGACGAGCCCATCTTCCGTTTGGGCCACGATATAGGTTTCGTGGAGCTGCGCCATTGCGGCGCCTAGGGGGAAATCCTGCGGCAGTGGGGCCGGTACGGCAACCACCGCGGCTGATGTTGCAACAGGCGCTGGGCGTGCGGTTGGACGCAGGCCGAAGGAGGCTTGCCTTTCAGCAAAACCTGGCGCTCGCGCGATGACCGCGTCTGGCACGCCTGGCTCCGTCGCCCCAGAGAAGGGGTTGGAGGTGACTGCTGCACGCAAGGCTTGCTGAGCAACCGTGGTTGATGCCTGGTGGCCCGCTTCACCGATCGCCGCTCGCAGACCACTGACAATCATGCTGCGGATGGTGGCAGCATCCCGAAAACGCACCTGGGTCTTTGCTGGATGAACGTTCACATCAACAAGTCGTGGCGGCATATCGAGGAAGAGGCACAAAAGCGGATGCCGGTCACGCGCCAGAAAATCAGCATACGCCCCCCTCACGGCACCCACGATCAGCTTGTCTTGAACTGGTCGTCCGCGCACAAAGAGGTACTGCCGGTCAGGCAGACCGCGATTGAACGTCGGCACACCGGCGAAACCAGACAAAGATACCTCGCCGCGCTCGAGGCTGACCGGCACAGCGTTGTCGCCAAAATCGCGGCCCATAATCGCGGTCAAGCGAGAGAGATGCCCCTCAGCACCAGGAGGTTCTTGGCGGTAAGAAAACCGTTGGCGGCCATCGGTGACGAGTTTGAACGCCACATCGGGCCGGGCCATGGCCAGGCGCTTGACGGCATCGACGCATGCAGAGGCTTCGGCACGCTCTCCTTTTAAGAATTTAAGGCGTGCGGGTGTGGCGAAGAACAAATCCTCCACCTCCACCCTTGTGCCCGTGCCGGCAAAGGGTGCTGGACACAATTCACCAACGACGCCGCCTTTAACCTTGATTTGCCACCCCTCCCCACTGGTCTCGCGGGTGGTGATCGTTAACCGTGCCACGGCACCGATTGAGGGAAGAGCCTCTCCGCGAAAGCCCATCGTGTCGATCGCCAAGAGATCCACATCGGAGCCCGGTTGCGCAGACAGTTTGGAGGTTGCGTGCCTTTCAAGGGACAAGGGCAGGTCGTCGGGGCCCATGCCGCAACCATCATCGGTCACCGCAATCCGCTTCCGCCCCCCGCCATCGATTTCAATGGTGATCCGGGTTGATCCCGCATCAAGCGCGTTCTCGACCAACTCTTTCAACGCCGCCGCTGGACGTTCCACGACTTCACCCGCCGCAATGCGGTTCACGGCTCCTGGTGGAAGCCGGTGAATGCGATGGCGATTCGGCGAAAGCGGCTCAACAAGGACCATGGTGCTGCTTAACCCCGAGTCGAGGGCCGACCCAATGTTGCTCTGGCGCCACAGTCGACGACCGCAGCGCACAAAAGCGACGTTCCGGCTTAACTTTGACTAGGCACCCTCCTTAATGAGCGGTACCGTCTCCTCACTGTTGAGGGTGAGTGGGTATGAAATCTTTGTTGGTCGCATCGGCGGCATTGGCTGCAATGGGTCTGTCGAGTGCGCATGCGGCAGCAACCATCCTGACATTTGACGGGGCGCACGGCGAGATCGTCGACGTCGCCAATCTTGCTTTCGTCGAGAGCATTGACGTTGTGAACAATGACGGATCCGCGCCGCAGGACACGCTTGTTATCTTTGACACAGAAACAAACACGCCGAATGGCGATGGCGATCTGTTGGCACCGTTTTTCGAAGCGCCCTTTGACATCAACGGCACAGAAATTTTTCCAGGCGGCATTGCGATCATCCCAGATCAGGATGATCCCCTGGCGGACGATGAAGCCTTAGGCGGCATCATCACCTTTGTGTTCACCGTTCCTGTCACCATGGACAGCATTCGGTTTTTTGATGCCTCGACTGTCGAGGTCACCCTGTTCTCTGACAAGGGTTCGGCCGTTGAAATCGGTTCGGAGACGGTGACTGGGCTCGACGACGTGGTGGATAACCCCAAGAACGTGAACAAGACGGACGTCCTCGATTTAAGTGCGTATGTGGACGTTCTTTCGCTGCAAATTGACTTGAGCGGGACATCCGGCGGTTTTGATAATGTTTCCTTCGTCGCAACGCCGGTACCCGGTGCTTTGCCGTTGATGATAGGCGGGGTTGCGTTGGTCGGTTTTGCGGCGCGCCGTCGCCGCCAGCACTAAAAGTAAGCCATATATGATACAAAAGGCGGTCCCTGGACTGCCTTTTTTATGCCAACCGTTCCATCACCGCCGCAACGAAAGCGTCCTCGGCAATCGTCTCCTGACCAGGCCTTTCCTCGGTCCATTGATCGCGGCTCTCGATCGACGCAGACGCCTCCTTGCCAGCGCGAAGATCCTTGATCGTCACCTGCCCCGACGTGCGCTCGTCTTCACCGCAGATCACAACGATCGGCGCACCCCGTTTGTCAGCATAGCGCATTTGCGCCTTCATACCGGCGCCGCCGAGATAGACTTCAGCAGCAACACCTTCTTGACGCAGCGCCTGGGCCATGCGGTGATAACGCGGCATTTGAGTCTCTTCGAGCGCCAAAACAACGACGGGTGCCAAGGGTTCGGGCAACGCAGCCTTTGATTTGAGGGCTGTCAGCAGGCGGCTGACACCAACAGAACAGCCGACTGACGGCACCTCTTGACCTTTAAATCGGGCGATCAATCCATCGTAGCGTCCACCCGACCCAACAGACCCAAACTGCACGGTTTGGCCCTTCTCGTTCTCCACATCGAAGGTCAAGGCCGCCTCAAAGACCGGACCGGTGTAATAGTCGAGACCCCGGATCACCGAGGGGTCAAGCTTGACCCGGCTGCCATAGCCCATCTCCGTCAGGGTGGTGACAATAGCGTTCAGTTCTTCTGTCCCCTCTTCGCCTGCCTTGTTGCCAGTCAGCGAGGCGGTCATGTCATCGCCTTCCATGAACTGAAGCACCGCATCGATTTGCGCTGTTGCTAGCTTTGCGCCTTCGGTGAAGTCGCCGCTCTCATCTTTTCGTCCTTCGCCAAGAAGCAGGGCCACACCGTCCGCGCCAAGCCGATCAAACTTATCCATCGCCCGCAACACCGTGCCGGATCGGCCGTGATCCTCTGAAGACAGACCAATGACTTCAAGCAGACCTGTCATCACTTTGCGCGAGGAAAGACGGATTTCGACGTCCTGCTCATCAATCCCTGCCGCGGACAGCGCGTCGGCGAACATCATGATGATCTCCGCGTCCGCGTGGGGGGGAGGAGCAAAGCACGCATCGGCATCGATCTGTGTGAATTCACGAAACCGTCCGGGTCCTGGCTTTTCATTGCGCCAGACAGAGCCGACAGCATAGCGACGGTAGGGTCGGGGCAACGCGTCCATGTTCTCGGCAACAAACCGAGCAAGCGGCGCGGTCAAGTCATAACGCAGGCTGAGCCATTGCTCATCGTCGTCTTGCAGCGAAAAGACGCCACTGTTGGGTCGATCGACATCGGGCAGGAATTTACCCAGCGCGTCTGTGTACTCAAACGCTGGCGTCGACAGAGGCGCGTAGCCGTAGCGCTCGTAAACCTGACCAATGCGTTCAAGCATGATGCGTTCAGCAACAAGCTCTGCGCCGGACCGATCAGGAAATCCGCGTGCCGTGCGGGCTTTGGGCCGAAAGACTTTGTTCTTTTTTGCCATCAGGCGCGGTTAGCGGCGCGCAGTGCCCTTTGCCAAGCCATGAAGGGGCTGTTCTTCGTGCTGTCATCAACGACGGGCAGGTCCGGTTTTGGTGGATTTGGTCATGGTGAGGGCCCCTCTGTTTTCCTACCATAGCGGTGCAGTGTGCCTTAATCCCTGTGGCCATTGCAAAGATGGCTGTCTGGCCCTCCCTGACTGCCATCGCGCCCGGTCCCCTGCGGGCTCGGTCATGGCCGGACATCCCTCGTCCGGTCATGACCAACCGGAACGTTCCGCGCTTTTATTGCAAGACAATCTCAGCGTGGAGCGCGCCAGCCGCTTTGAGCGCCTCAAAAATCTCCACCATATCGCGCGGCGGAACATCCAGAGCGTTGAGACCTTCCACCAGGTCGCGCAACGACGCGCCGGCTTGCAGCGGCGCCACACCGCCCGGTTGGAAGACATCAATATCGGTCCTTGGAAGAACGATCGGCGAGCCTTCAGAAAAAGGTGCAGCAGGCACCGCGACGGGGGTCTCTGTCACACGGATGGTCAAGGCGCCCTGCGCCACCGCCACCGGCGCGATCCGCACATCCGACCCAAGAACAATGGTGCCCGACCGCTGGTCAATCACCACCCGCGCGCGGCGATCAGGCTCGAGCGTCAATCCTTCAAGCTGAGCAATCAAATGGGCTGGATTGAGCGCTGTTTGCTGGGCATCCAGCACCACGGTTCCCGCATCGGTCATCAGCGCGGGGTCACCTGGAAAGGTGAAATTGAGAAGACCCTCAATGCGTCTTGCCGTCGTGAAATCAGGGTCCCTGAGGGCAAGGCGGATCTCGGCCATATCGCTGAAGGAGAACGGCACCTCACGTTCAATCCTGGCACCGCCAGCGATGGTGCCGATTGTCTGTGTGCTTTGTTGCGCCGCTGCGGCTTGGCCTTCTGCGGAGAAACCGCCGACCACCAAAGGTCCCTGGGCCACAGCATAGACCTCGCTGTCTGCGCCAAGAAGCGGGGTCATGACGAGAAGCCCGCCTTGAAGACTGCGCGCATCGCCAATGGAACTCACCGCCACATCGATCGCGCTTCCCCTCCGAGCAAAGGGCGGAAGCGTCGCGGTGACAATCACCGCCGCGATGTTGTCTGGGCGAAAGCGCTCGTCCTGAACGTTGACACCAAGGCGTTCAAGAAGACTGGACAAGGCTTCCTCTGTGTAAGGTGAATTCCGTAGAGTATCGCCTGTTCCGCCAAGGCCAACGACAATACCGTAACCAATGAGGTCGTTGCCCCTCACCCCTTCAACATCGACAAGGTCCTTCAGCCGAACCGCCTGCGCATTCGCAGAGGCAGCACAAAGAACCAAAGTGATGAAGCTCAAGAGGACAAGGCGCATTAGAGGAAGTTCGTCAATCGAAGGGCAGCTGATCGTCCTGTCACGGTGTAAAGAGCTTGCAATCGCGTTTCGAGCGACTGGGTCTCTGACACCGATTCAAAAGGATCAACACCGATCAGGCTGTCAATGGTCGTTTGCGCATCAAAAA
>JBCCBY010000209.1:0-5627 GCA_039033795.1 Pseudomonadota bacterium
CCACTGCTGCGGTGTCATCTGCGGCATCTCTTGGCGCTTGCCAAAAAGAACCATACAGCGGGGGACGGCCCCTTTTTTGCTGGCGCAGGCGCGTATCGTCACCATGTGCCAGCAACGGTCGATCATATCATTCAGCGCTCTGAGTTCTTGACGGCATACACCCCTTATCAGCCAGAAATCGCGCAAGGGACGCTGCAGTATCTCTTTGAATTTCAGACCCAGGTGGCAGAGCTCACCGGCATGGAGGTCGCGAACGCGTCCATGTATGACGGTTCAACCGCCACGGCCGAAGCGGCGCTGATGGCACGGCGGATCACCAAACGAAAAAAGGTCGTGATGGCGGGAGGACTTCATCCTCACTATGCGGAAGTGGTGCGCACGAATGAGGAGCTTATTGGCGATGAGGTTGTGCAGGCGCCCGCCAACCCTGGCGCTGGTGCGGTCGAGGCATTGATCGACGATGAGACATCATGCGTCATCGTACAGAGCCCTGACGTTTTTGGATTCCTGCGTGATCTCCGTGATCTTGCTGCCAAAGCGCATGCCCACGGCGCGCTGCTTGTTGCGGTGGTCACAGAAGCCACATCGTTCGGGATTCTTCAGTCCCCTGGAAGTCAGGGGGCAGACATTGTCGTGGCCGAGGGACAGGCAATTGGGAACGCTCTGAATTTTGGAGGCCCTTATCTGGGTCTCTTCGCCGCTCGACAAAAGCACGTTCGCCATATGCCTGGCCGGCTCTGTGGCGAAACGGTCGATGCGGATGGAAAACGCGGTTTCGTCCTGACGCTCTCGACGCGAGAGCAGCACATTCGGCGCGATAAAGCGACCTCGAACATTTGTACAAATTCAGGCCTTTGTGCCTTGGCATTTACCGTCCACATGTCTCTTCTCGGAGGAAAAGGCCTGCGCGAGGTCGCGGTCTTGAGCCATGAACATGCTGTAAAAACCGCCGACGCTCTGACAGCAATCGAAGGCGTCGAGCTTCTCAACGAGCAGTTCTATAATGAGTTCACCGTCCGTCTGCCGCGCAATGCAAGCGACGTGGTCGATGCGCTCGCCTCCCAAGGGATCATCGCCGGCGTGCCCGGCGGGCGGCTTTGGCCGGGCAGTCAAGAGCATGACAACCTCCTGATCATCGCGGCAACCGAATTGACGACGGATGAGGATATTGTTGCCTTCAGTGAGGCCCTCCAAAAGGAGCTTTAATTCCTATGCCGAAGATCGATCGCGACGCTATCGAACCCTTTGAGCGGGCCGTCTATCCCGGCGAGCTTCGGCAGCGCACATCCGGTTT
The DNA here is from genome assembly GCA_039033795.1 of Pseudomonadota bacterium. GTDB lineage: Bacteria > Pseudomonadota > Alphaproteobacteria > Caulobacterales > Parvularculaceae > Parvularcula. Next base: position 1,295 of record JBCCBY010000209.1, read on the forward strand.
TAGCAAGCTTCAATTATCCGATGCCGGAGGGCTCTCCCAGTTTGGAGTGGGAGAGGTCACGCTTCAGCCAGGCGGCGCAAGCGGGCTATATCACTGGCATCGGTTGGAAGATGAGCTCCTTTATGTCCTCGAAGGTGAGCTGACGATCATTGAAGGCGGTGACGTCTATACGCTGCAGCAGGGCGAAACAGCGGTCTTTAAAGCGGGCGTCGAGGTCGGCCACACAGCGGAAAACCGCGGCGACGCGCCTGTCCGGTTTTTGGAGATCGGTTCACGCATCGAAAACGAAGTCGCTTTTTATCGAGGAATCAATATGCGCTTTGTGCGGAACACGATGCATATCTTTGAAACCCGTTCCGGCGAGCCTATCGGTCAGGACACGACACCAGGCCCCATCGATGAAACCGACACCTACCCCAACACCAACCCACGACGGACTGAACATGACTGAGACATTCACCGGCCATAAAGCTCTCCAGCTCGAAGTTCCGCTTCTGTTTGAGGAGGGCAGTTACGAGTCCTCTGGGGTCGATCTACCTCAGCCCGAAGGTCGCGCGACACGCCTCGGAGATCACGCCTCCAATAAAGCCCCTCGTCTTCCTGCATTCTCAGAGCCCGAAGCGATGCGCCATTTCGTGCGCTTGAGCCAAAAGAACTATGCCATCGATATGGGTATTTTTCCGCTTGGTTCGTGCACGATGAAACACAACCCGCGGCTCAACGAGCGGATGGCGCGGCTGCCTGGGTTCGCTGACCTTCACCCTCTACAGCCCGATGGCACGACGCAAGGGGCTCTTGAATTGATCGCGGAGCTTCAGACATGGCTCTGTGAAATGACGGGCATGCCAGCGGTGGCCATGAGCCCCAAAGCGGGCGCTCATGGTGAACTTTGCGGCATGATGGCGGTCCGCGCTGCCATTGTGGCACGGGGAGAAGAGACAACACGCAAGCGTGTCTTGGTCCCCGAATCAGCCCACGGAACAAATCCAGCAACAGCCGCTCAATGCGGGTTTTCCGTCGACAAGCTCCCAGCAACCGAAGACGGCCGCGTTGATCTGGATGCCATGAAAGCGAAAATGGGCGACGACGTGGCGGCCATTATGGTCACCAACCCCAACACTTGCGGGCTCTTTGAGCGGGACATTCGCGCCATGGCGGACGCTGTGCACGACGCAGGGGGATATTTTTATTGCGACGGAGCCAACTTTAACGCGATTGTTGGTAAGGCGAGACCTGGTGATCTTGGCGTTGATGCGATGCATATCAATCTGCACAAGACCTTTTCTACACCTCATGGTGGAGGCGGTCCTGGGTCAGGCCCGACGGTCTTGTCTGCAGCTCTTCAGCCTTTTGCGCCTCTTCCTGCGGTCGTCTCGACCAAAGAAGGATACACGGTGCACGAAACAGCTGACGGCCCCTTCGCTCAAGCATTTGGCCGATTAACCGCCTTCAATGGGCAAATGGGTATGTTCGTTCGAGCGTTGAGTTATATGTTGAGCCACGGGGCTGATGGTCTTCGACAAGTCGGCGAAGATGCTGTGCTAAATGCCAATTATGTCCGGGTACGCCTCTCCGACGACATGACACAAGGCTATCCGGGTACATGCATGCACGAAGCGCTGTTCTCTGATGCATTCTTAAAGGACAGCGGCGTCGGCACAATCGATTTTGCAAAGGCCATGATCGATGAAGGGTTCCATCCGATGACGATGTATTTCCCCTTGGTTGTGTCAGGGGCGATGTTGATCGAGCCCACCGAGTGCGAGCCGAAGGCGACCCTGGATGAGTTTTGTGATTCGCTGCTCGACCTCGCAAGGGCGGCGAAGGCAGGCGAAAAAGAACGGTTTGAGAACGCTCCGCGATTCGCGCCGCGCCGACGGCTCGATGAAACCAGAGCTGCCCGACAGCCGGTTCTGCGTTGGTCTCCTCCCAAGGCCGAAGCGATGGCGGCGGAGTGAACCGCTAAAACGGCTCAGACAGAAGGCCCTCGTTCGAGGTTTCAAGAGGACGAAGACCTTGAGGCGTGCATTCGGCAAAACCCGAACGCCACCCAGCGGCGTAGCTGTCTTCAGATTTAAACAGATAGCTGTCGCGGAACACACTGGTGTCAAAGCTCGTTTGCCGCGCTTCCGCCGTGCGGCATCCATCGGTGAAACCCTGGGTGTAGTAGGGTCCATCGACGACCTCGGGATCCAGTCCGGTGCAGGACACAAGGAGACAAACGGTCGATAAAAGGGCGAGGCGCATCTCGATTCTCCTTGTCTGAGAACAAGGTAGTCATTGCCACGCTGCGAAGCCAGGACCGATCGGTGTGACCCTTTTGGTCGTCAGCAGCCATCAATGGTTGACGTGGCGGCATCTTCTGCCTTTTTTCTTCCCCTGTGGGCGGTGCATCATGTCGTATCGCCAAAGTGTTTTTCTCCGAAGGCGGTGTGATGCGAGGCTTGTGGTCGATTTCGGGACGCCGCTTCGGCCTAGCCGTGGCTTTATCGATTCTCTGGCTGTTGCTTTCTGGTTATTGGAACAGCGCAACGCTCGTGGGATTTGGTGCTTTTAGCGTCGCGCTCGCTGTGTGGCTCGCAGACAAAGCGGAGATCGTCGACAATGAGGGCGTCCCGAGCAGCATATTTCCCCGCATTCTGTCCTACACGGCATGGCTCCTCCTTGAGATTGGCAAAGCCAACGTCCAAGTCGCTCGCGAGGTGTTACGGAAAGAGATCAAGTTATCTCCTAAGCTCATCCGTGTACCCGCCGATCAGCCTAGTGATCTTACGCGCACAATTTTTGGTAACTCGATCACACTAACACCGGGAACGGTCACGGTGGATGTACGCGAGGACAGTATGCTGGTGCATGCACTCACCGAAGACCTGGCTGATCAAGACGGGCTGGCCGACATGGGCGCAAAGGTCACCGCGCTTGAGCCAAAGGGGAGGGCCGATTGATGTTTGTTGCAGCAACCGTGGCGATCGTTATCGCGATGGCTCTTATGCTGGTGCGAGCGATTGCCGGACCAACGGTTTATGACCGTGTGCTTAGCGTGAACAGCTTTGGCACCAAGACAGTGCTTCTTCTTGCGGTTCTTGGCTTTTTGATGGGGCGCCCCGATTTTCTTGATATTGCTCTGCTTTATGCCTTGATCAATTTCATCGGAACGATCGCGATCCTGAAATTCTTTCGTTACCGAGAACTTGATGGGCCGATGGCGGACCAAGACCCGCTCCTGCAAGAGGAGACGCCATCATGAGCCAATTGCTCGATGTGGTGAGCCTTGTGCTCTTGGTGGCTGGCGGCCTTTTTACGATCATCGGGGCGGTTGGGGTGCTGCGCTTTCCTGATTTTTACACCCGGATCCACGCGGCGGGCGTCACCGATACGCTGGGTGCTGATTTGATTTTGTTGGGTCTTCTTTTGCAGGCCACCGGCTTTATGGTGGGAATCAAGTTGTTTTTGATTATCGCCCTGTTTCTGCTGACAAGCCCCGTGGCAACCCATTCGATTGCGCATGCGGCCTATACCGGACGTGAAGCACCGGTCACCGGCAAGCTTTTGTTGCGCCAAAATGTGCCGCTTTCGCTCGATCGCTTGGGCGATGACAGCGTGGACAAGGAGCAGGACGCATGATCACCGCCGCTGCCTCGGCAGAAACTGTTTATCACACCCCGCCGACTGCACCGGTGTTGGCCGAAATCGCCATCCTGACACTGCTTGTCACCTGCGCTATTGCGATGGTCCGTATGCGCCATCTTTTTGGTGTTGCGATGCTATCGGGAATCTACTCTCTCTTGTCTGCTGCTTTTTTCGTGGCACTTGATGCCGTCGATGTGGCGTTCACGGAAGCGGCGGTGGGAGCGGGCATTTCGACCGTTCTTGTGTTGTCCGGGATCGCCATGACCTCAAAGCGAGAAAAGCGGGTGGCGCAAAGACGACCATGGTTGCCTTTGTTTGTCACAGGGGTGACGGGCGCTGCGCTGATTTATGCGACGGTCGACATGCCCGCCTATGGAGATCCAAACTCGCCCGCCAACGCCTATGTGGGCCGGGAGTATCTCGTACAGACACCCGTTGATGTGGAGGTGCCCAACATCGTCACCGCCGTGCTGGCGAGCTATCGAGGATTTGATACCCTTGGTGAAACCGTGGTGGTCTTCACCGCAGGTCTTGCTTGCATCTTGCTGCTTGGTTCAGCGGCAATCAGGGGCGGCGGCGGTGATGGACGGAGCCGCGATGAGGAGGAAAGCTCGATTGGAGGTACTGGCGGTACACCGCCACCTCGAACGTGAGCCCGGAGATCGGGTCGGTGATGGAGAGCCGGTCGTCGGCAGCGTCCCCG
>JBCCBY010000210.1:0-5436 GCA_039033795.1 Pseudomonadota bacterium
GATGCGCTCATCGGTGACGTGGACCACGGCTTTATTGCGATCATGGAGAATTTCAATCTCGAGCGTGTGGGTCTGATCGCGGGTTCGCTGGGCGCAATGAAGGCCGTTTATGAGGATGCAATCGCTTGGGCTGAGCAGCGAGTGACGTTTGGTAAGCCGCTGATCAAGCATCAGGTCATCAGACACAAGATTGCCGAAATGAGTGCACGGATCGATGCAACAGAAGCCTACCTCAATCAAATCTGCTGGCAGGTGAATGAGAGTTTTGCTGACCGCGCCGAAATGCCCGTGTCTGAAATATGCAAGGCCAAATTCCTGACCACAAAGAATCTCGAATTTGTGGCGTCGGAGGGTATGCAGATTATGGGCGGTGCGGGTTATTTGCGCGGCAATCGGATCGAACGGATTTATCGAGAGGTCAAGGTCATGGCCATCGGCGGTGGATCAGAAGAAATCATGCGGGATCTTGCTGTCCGCCAAATGGGTTTTTAGTGGCGAGCAATGAACGAACCAACCTCCCGCCTAAGTCAAACCAAACGTGAGCGGATTACCGAGCGTGAAGACGCAATCGTCGATGCGGCGCGTGACGCCTTCCTTCAAGGAGGGTTACGCGGTGCACGGATGGCAGAGATTGCGGAACGGGCAGGGGTGGCCGAAGGAACCCTCTATCTTTACTACAAAAACAAATCAGACTTGATGCGAGCGGTGGTCGCACAACACTGGGACGACCTGACGAAAGGCGCGCATCAAGCTGTTGATAACGCCGATGATGGACCCGCTGAACAGCTTGAATCGCTTGTGCGTTTTCACCTCGATCTTCTGATATCAGACTGGCCACTTCTCGAGCTTTCCTTTGCTCTGACCTATATGGAGGGCGATGATCCTCCGTCATCGTACAAACGCGACTATGTTGTGGTGCTCGATCATGTGCTCCGTCGAGGCCGGGACAAGGGCGTCTTTTCGACGTCAGTGGATATCCGTGTGCTTCGTGATATGGTTTTTGGGACGCTAGAATATGCTGCCCGGAGTGCTCTTTTGCTGGCGGAGTCAAAAAGAAAAGATCATCAGGATCACTCTGTTGATGCATTGATGACAGCGCTGTTGGCGGTCTTGCAGGGTCCACCACAGCCCGAGCTCCCCCCTGACGCGATGGATCGGCTTCATTGCGCGATTGATCGGTTGGAAGCCCTCGCGCCGTCCTCGGTTTGATCATAAGCGTGCAGCCCACCCATTCAGGGCCACGATCGGGCTCCGCCAGGAGAGTTAGGGCGGCTGATGGCTAACGAGAGCGATGGGCGTCTGGCCCGACAGCGCTTCGAGGTTGCCCCCTCGATTGTCCTCACGATCATCGGGGTACCTAGCGTGCGAAGATTTTGCTGGTTACAGCAAGCTGTTGCCGTCCGGTTTTGACGTGAACTGACCTGTGCACAGATACACACCCCCAGCGCTTTTCAAGCCTTAAGCTGAATTCGTTTCTTCGATATTTTAAACTAGGCGGGGCACGGAGAGTCGTCGTCGAAGGTGTGCATTTTTAGCCTCGCCTTTTTGCAGGTGAGAAGAAGGGTTAATGCTGTGTTGACAACCAAGACATCGACTGCCTTGGGTTTAGCTCTCAGTCTGGCCATCAATGGCTCGGCTTTCAGTCAAACCGACAGCGACGCCGTTCCGTTCGCGCCCCCAACCCGAGGGTGGGAACAAGGTCCGATCTACAAAAACGTCATTCCGGAAGGCTATACGACGCATATTATAGCCAACACGCCCGAAGACCGCGCGCGTGCGGAGCGACTTCTCGATCTTTATGTTCTGTTGGCTGATAAGCCAACCATTGAGGCCGTGAGCGAATACGTTTCCGATAGCTATATACAGCACAGCTCTATGCTTCCGAACGGACGCGAGCCCCTGACCATGTTGTTCGGAGGATCAGCGGCCGAGAACCCAACCTTTATCGATGTCCATAAGGTGATTGTGGTGGGCGATTGGGCCATGGCGCATGTGAACTTTCGCCAAATGGATGACGACGCCCCTGAGGATAAGGGCAGCGCTGCCGTCGACATGTACTTCTTCAATGAAGATGGTCAAATCACGGAGCATTGGGATGTGATACAGCCAGTTCCCAGCCACCAACCGAACCCAAATGGCATGTTCGTCAAAGTCTTTGAGGGTCAATAATCCCATGCGATTGAACACATTAGCCGCTATCACTGTTCTTGGCTCATCGACTCTTTTAGCGCCCGTCGTCAAAGCAGATGCTCCGCCGCCACCGTCCGCTGATCTCGCGATGCAACTCTATGATCGGCACAAGATCGATATCAGCAATCTCTACGACTTCTACGAGGGTCTTTTAATCGCGGATGCAATGATTCACGATAAGGCGCTGTTTGATGCTGAAACCAAGTGGCGCCTGACGCTACGTCAAATGATCGGTGCAGGGAGTGGTCATCATACGGCTCGCAGCGCCTATCAGCTGTCGTTAATGGGTATTCCGCTTGAAGAGATTCAGGCGATCTTTGCGCCCGATTTCATTGATACGCTGGAAGATGACCGTTTGAAGGCTGCCTTCACCTATATCGACCTTGTGAGCAGTTATCCATCGACCGCTTCTGGCGATATGCATGCGCTTCTGCGAACCCACTACACAGATCGCCAAATCTCCGAACTGATGCAGCTTGGCGCTGTTAATGCGGCGACGGCGACGCATGATGCGGTGATCGCGATCGTAACCGATCAAGAAACCGTGGATTGGGCGACCGAAAACCTATCGGCGGTCGGTTGGAGCATCGGTCGCAATGCCGCCACGTCGCCGGAAGAACAGCGCGCCCGTCCGTTTGTCGGCGCGGCCTTGGCCATGGCGCAGCAAGAGATCAAGTCCAATTGGTTTCCTGAAGATCTGGGTGCTGTGGAACCAGTGTTCACGACGGATTGGGTCAATTACATCACGGGTTACAACATCCCGCGGGTCACGTTTGATGGTGATTTCGATGGGATCGAACAGCCCTTTGATGCATTCCCCTTCGACAAGCTGAAATGGGCTGCTGAGGGCGTCCATGATGCAAACCTGCCGCCCAGAAGCACGCCTGCCTTCAACGTGTCCGCCTATGACTATGATTACTTTGATGGCCCACAAGAGGTTACCTCCGACGTACCGTACAGTGATCGCCAACAATTCGATACGCAATGGAACAGGGCTGTCACCATCGGAACGCTGACGATGGATGAGTATATTCTTCAGATGGAACGAACCAAGAGCTTCAAAGACATCTGGTCCATGTTCTTTGTGTTTCAGCTCGCCAGCGGCTGTGTCCACTGTCAGGCGCATGGTTCGTTCGGGATATGGGATTACACGGAAGATGACTATTTCCAAGATGAAATCCCCGTTGAAGATAGTCCTGATATCATTGCGTATATTCAGTCGCTCATGGACTTTGAGCGTTCAAAGTATCTGGCGGCGGACCAAAAGGCGGCACTGCGCGTTGCGCGGGATTCTGGGCGGCTGCCGGCGCGGATCACAGGGGCGCATATTGAGGAGCTTCGGCGGCATTTCTCCGACCGCGGTGTTCAAGAAACCTTGGCCTTGCCTGTGCACCTCGCCTGGTTGTCGATCTCGATGCAGTCCATGGCAACGGTTACTGATCAACTGAGCATGTCTTGGGCAATGACGAACCTCGGACCGATGGGTTGGTCCCCCGGTGTTCACACCGGCTTGCCGATCGAACAGCGTCCCTACCACATGAGCCAACTCTTCGACCGAATGGTTGCCGATATATCGACAGGTAAAGTGCCCGATGCTGCAACGGAGTTCATCGGAAAGGATGTTCCGTTGGCGGTCGATACAGATGGAGATGGGGTTGAGGATGCTTATGACGGCTTTCCCCGGGACCCGTCGCGGTGGGCTGATACCGATCGTGATGGAACAGAGGACAGGCGGGATCGTGACATCGATGGGGACGGCCTCTCCAACCGAAAAGAAGTTGAGCAAGGAACGTTTCCCTACAAAGCGGATTCTGATGGCGATGGCATCGACGATCGTGAAGAAATCCGAGCAGGGACCGATCCTCTGAACCCGCGCGACCTCTAGCTCGAGTGCTTGTTCAAGTTGAGCCAAGGCGACTCTTTGAAGGAGCGCTTCGGGTTGATGGAACAACCGCGAGACGACGATGCGTATACGTGAACGGTCGACGTGTCGGCCGTCGCGTGATCGCCCCCAGTGAGCTTGTTAAATGATTGGTGTCCATGGTGTTTAGTGCTCAATTCGTCAAAAAACCGAACACGTCAGTCTTTGCTCTCCTGGCGCCAGTCTGTATCCTCTTATCCCCTGCGCTGGCCCAATCGTCGGACAGCGAAAGCGTCGACGCGCTGCGGGCCGAAGTTGAAGAGCTTCGAGCGCTCGTCGATGCATTGACTCGATCTCAGGGTATAAGAGTCGTCGCGGATGATCAGCAGCGATCTGCCAATGATGATGATAGCGTGATCAGTGTCCCTCAGGGTGGCACGTCATCTCGTGATGGTAACAAGCCGACAAACAGGCGAGCATCCGCTAACGGAATATTATCTGCACGCCAACAGATCGGTCGTTTTCCGGATGATGCCATCGTCACCGCGGGAGAGTTCGATCGCTCCGTTCGCGTTCCGGGCACAAATGGTGCTTTTCGCCTTGGCGGCGCGGTGCAGATTAACGCAAACTACGACACCGATAGCCAAGGTTTCCAGCAGATTGGAACGCAGCCAACGATCCCGCTTGATGGGGCCACGGATGATGGGGACGAACAGTTTAGCATCCATTCACGCCACAGCCGGATCAATTTTGATTTCCGTGCACCGACACAATATGGTCAATTGCGTACCTTTATTGAGTTTGATTTCTTCGGTGATGGCGATGAGTTCACGAATGATTATGACCTCCGCCTGCGACATGCTGCTGCTGAACTAGGCCCATGGAAGTTTGGCCAATTCTGGTCTGGCTTTGTCGATGTCTTCAATATCCCTGAGACCGCCGATCCCGGCGGTCCAATGGCGCAGCCGGTGCTTAGAAATCCGGGGATCCATTATGTCAGGGGAAAATATGACGGATCAAACTGGGGCATTGGCATCGAAAATCCAGCCGCCGATCTTGGTGGCAACACGGATCTAATCGCGTCCGAATCCGTGCCGAGCGTTATCGCCTTCGCCAAATTGCAACGGGATTGGGGGTATATTCGCGTTGCCGGAATGAGTGTTGAGTTGAAGTCTGATCTGGACAGCGTGATCACCGGCGGGGCCCATCTGTCGGGCCGGTTCAACAGCCCGCTTCCTGGATCTGACCGAAACAACTTCTCTTTCGGGGCCCAGGCCGGTGAGGGGTTTGTTCATTACTTCTCGTCGTTCGTGGGCGAGTTGGACGGTGTTGTGTTGGACGATGGCGATGTTGAGGCGACCGGCATCATTGGCGCGTTTGGCGCC
>JBCCBY010000211.1:0-5433 GCA_039033795.1 Pseudomonadota bacterium
GCGCTCGCCAACGCTTCGTCCTCGCGGCCGTAACCAAACGTCGCGATCAGTGAGGGCAATCCTGCGGCATCGGCGGCGTTTTTATCGGTTGCGGTGTCGCCGATCATCATCCCACGATCGGCGGATGTCTCCTGCATGATATGGAGGAGAGGGAAGGGCGAAGGTTTTCGCTCTTCAAGTGTTTCTGCTCCGATCACCATCTTAAAATACTTCAATAAATCAAGATCTTGAAGAAGAGGTCGCGCCAGGACCTCTTTTTTGTTGGTGCAGACGGTGAGCGTTGCGCCTTCTGCTGTTAGCCTTTTGAGGCTCTCTTCGACACCGGGGAAAGGCCTCGAAAGACCGGCGATCCGCGCCGCGTAGACCTCAACAAAGTCATCCACCAACGCACGAGCCTCGGCGCCATCGGGAAATGTCTTTCCCTGCCGATCATAGGCGAAGGCCATCAACGCCCTCGCGCCGTGGCCGACATGCGCGCGGGTCTCTTCCGGCGGCATCGGCGCAAGCCCAACGCGCTCAAGCATAATATTGAGCGAGGCGGAGAGGTCCGGCGCGCTATCCACCAACGTGCCGTCGAGGTCGAAAATACAAACGGCGCCCGATAATCGTCCCATGGGATGGCCTTTCTCCACTTGCCAGGCGCTGTAGCATCCTTTCACAGCATGTGACGCCCTATGGCGCGACAAAACGGTTAGGCGCTGGGCCTACCCGGCAAAGGAGGACCTATGCCCGCGATCGCCAGTCTTGTTCTTGCGGCCGGTCACGGCACGCGGATGCGGTCAGAGACCCCCAAAGTGCTGCACAAGGTTGGGCATCTGGCCATGCTTGGCCATTGCCTCAGAACCGCACGCGCGTTGGGTACGGAGCGTCTTGGGGTGGTGATCGGCGCGGGCGGAGACAAGGTGAGGGATGCGCTCGGCTCTCTTGATCCGCAGGCGGAGGTGGCTGTTCAGGATCCGCCCCAGGGCACAGGCGACGCGGTCCGTGCCGGTATGTCCGTGCTTGATGGTTTTGAGGGCACGGTGGTTGTGCTTTACGGCGACACACCGCTGTTGCGCTTGGAGACGCTGAGAACGCTCACCGATGCAGTAGAAAAGGGCGCCGCTGTTGCCGTTCTTGGTTTTGAAACCGATGAGCCGGGTCCCTATGGCCGCCTTGTTCTGGGGTCTGACGGACAACTTCAGCGCATAGTTGAGGCAAAGGACGCAAGCCCCGACGAGCTTGCCATCACGCTTTGTAATTCTGGCGTCATGGCTCTTTCGAGCAAAGCATTGCGGACCTATCTGCCTAAAATCACCAATGGTAATGCGAAGGGCGAGTACTACCTCACTGATCTTGTTGGTTTGGCGTCGGCGGGCGGGGAGGCGCTTGCCACCGTCACGGGTTCTGAAGATGAGGTCTTAGGCGTCAACGATCGGACCGAACTCGCCGCTGCCGAGGCGATCTTCCAAGCCCGCCGTCGCCGCGAGGCGATGCTGAGCGGTGTGACCTTGATAGATCCAGATACGGTCTATTTTTCTTACGATACGGCCATCGGCGAAGACGCGGTGATCCATCCGAATGTTGTCTTTGGTCCTGGTGTGACGATCGCCGCGAAAACAGAAGTGAAGGCTTTCAGTCACCTTGAGGGCGCCACCCTTCAAGAGACCGCCGCCGCGGGGCCATTTGCACGCCTGCGCGAAGGCACGGTGCTGGGGCAGGGCGCAAAGGTGGGCAATTTTGTCGAAACCAAGAAAGCGATTTTGGGCGACGAGGTGAAGGTCGGCCACCTCACCTATTTGGGCGATGCAGAAATCGGTGCACGCACCAATATTGGGGCTGGGACCATCACGTGTAACTATGATGGTTACAACAAGCATAAAACGTTGATTGGCGAAGATGCTTTTATTGGTTCAAATGCAAGCCTGGTGGCACCGGTCTCGATCGGCAAGGGCGCATTCACAGGCTCGGGCTCGGTGATCACCAAGTCAGTGCCTGATGATGCGCTGTCGGTCGCCAGGGGGCGGCAAATGACCAAGGAAGGTTGGGCGATCACCTTCCGAAAACGGAATGGAGATGGCTAACCCATGTGCGGTATCGTTGGTATAATCAGTACAAAGCCTGTCGCAGATCGCCTAGTTGATGCATTGAAAAGACTGGAATATCGCGGTTATGACAGCGCAGGTGTCGCCGCGATCAACGGCGATGCTGTGATGCGCCGCCGCGCGGTTGGCCGGCTTGCAGCGCTCGAAGAGCGTCTGCGCGAGGATCCTTTGCCGGGAACTGTTGGTATCGGCCACACAAGGTGGGCGACCCATGGGCGTCCCACCGAAGACAATGCCCACCCCCATGGCGGTGATGTTCTAGCGGTTGTCCATAATGGCATTATCGAGAATTTCAGTAACCTGAAAAAAGGCCTGTTGGATTCAGGTGTGATTTTTGAGTCAGAAACAGATTCAGAGGTTGTCGCTCGTCTTCTTGAAACGGAGCTTCTTGCCAAGGGCGATGCCCGCGAGGCATTCCGCGCCATGCTCAGCCAACTGGAAGGGGCGTTTGCGCTGGGTGTGGTGTTCTCATCGGAGCCGCACGCGCTTTACTGCGCGCGCCGCGGCAGTCCGCTTGCGATCGGCCATGGCGATGGAGAGATGTATATCGGCTCGGACGCCTTGGCGCTGGCGCCTTTCACCCGTCGGATTAGCTATCTAGAGGAGGGGGATTGGGCACGGTTGACCCTTGACGGCGCGGAGATCCTCAACGGCGAGGGGCAGTTGGCGAACCGCCCAGAGGTGCTGTCGGATGCTTCGTCTGTGTTGGTGGGGGAAAGGCCGGCATCGTCATTTCATGGCGAAGGAAATTGAAGAACAGTCGGAGGTCGTGGCGCACACCCTCGCCACGTATCTCGACCCCAATTCTGAAACGGTCACGATTCCTCCATCGTCGATTGATTTTGCACGTCTGCAACGGTTGACATTATCAGCCTGCGGAACAGCTTACCTTGCAGGCTTGGTCTCGAAATACTGGTTTGAAACCTGGGCACGGCTGCCGGTGGAGATCGATATCGCGTCGGAACTGCGTTACCGCGATGTTCCTTATGCAGAAGGAGATGCCGCCCTTTTTATCAGCCAGTCGGGGGAGACGGCCGATACGCTTGCAGCCATGCGTGATGCGCGTGCTGCGGGCGTGCAGGTCGGTGCGGTGGTGAATGTTCTTGAATCGACGATGGGCCGGGAGGCCGATGCGCTCTTTCCGATTAAAGCCGGCCCAGAGATTGGTGTGGCCTCGACCAAGGCGTTCACTTGCCAGCTCGCGACCTTAGCGTGCCTCGCGATCAGTGCAGGTCGCGCGCGCGGCAGCCTTTCCCGAGAAGACGAGGCGCGACTGGTGCATGAACTTTATGCGCTTCCGCGCCTCATCGGTGAGGTGCTCGCCCACGGCAACGCGATTATTGAACTCGCGCAGGAAATTGTTCCGGCTTCGGATGTTTTGTATCTCGGACGAGGGGTCAGTTTCCCCCTCGCGATGGAGGGCGCGCTTAAGCTCAAAGAGATCAGTTACATTCACGCCGAGGGCTATGCGGCGGGCGAGCTGAAACACGGACCGATCGCGCTGGTGGATGAACACGTGCCGGTCATCGTCATCGCGCCGCCCGACAAGCATTTTGAGAAGACCTTGTCGAACATGCATGAGGTGATCGCCAGGGGCGGACGCTGTGTTCTTCTGTCCTCGCATGAGGGGATGAAGCGGGCCGCTGCGGATGATCAGTTGCTGGGAAGTTTTGCGCTGCCAGAGGTCGATCCGATGCTCGCGCCGCTGGTTTATGCAGCACCTATTCAGCTTCTCGCCTATCATACCGCTGTCTTGAAGGGCACCGATGTCGATCAACCAAGGAACCTCGCGAAGTCGGTGACCGTTGAGTAACAAGATTCTGGAAAACTGTAACAGCGGGAAACAACCCGTCATTTCGCACCGCACCTTTATCCATTCATACGTCATAATCTAGGTTTAGGGTGCAGAGCATGTTTGACGAACCAGCCAATGATATGACGGCAGCCGCAACGCTGGCTGAAACCGCGCGGTTGTCAGGCATTGGCTTGCATTCCGGTGTTGTGGCTGAGCTCGTGATCGAGCCGGCGGAGGCCGGTCATGGTATCTGCTTTGTTCGGTCTGACCTTGCGCAACCTGAACCGCAGCGGACGATTAAGGCGGATCCCGCGCTGGTCACAAAAACCCAACTTGGCACTGTTTTGACCAACCATGCGAGCGTCTCGATTTCGACGGTCGAGCATCTGATGGCTGCTTTCGCGATGCTGGGCATCACCGACGCCAAGGTGTTGGTAAGCGGTCCAGAGGTCCCCATCCTCGATGGATCCTCCGCTCCTTTCATTGAGGCTCTTCAACAGTCTGGCGTGCGGGTGATGGCCAAAACCGTTGACGCTGTCGCGCCAAAGGGCCGGGTGATGGTTGCCCGCGGTGCCAGCTGGGCCGTGGCTGAGCCGCTCCCCGAGGATTCCATGGTGGATGTCATTCTCGATGTGACCATCGCCTTTGATCACCCCAGCATCGGCACCCAGCGGGTCCTTATTGAAGGCGATCGTGAGACGATCCTGCGTGAGGTGGCTGAGGCACGCACCTTCTGTTTGCTTCAGGAGGTGGAGGCCATGAAAGCCATGGGTCTTTGCCAGGGCGGATCGCTCGATAACGCGATTGTTGTCGGCAATGACGGCATCATCAACGACGGCGGTTTGCGTATGGACAAAGAGTTTGTCCGTCATAAGGCGCTTGATCTTGTTGGCGATCTCTACCTCTTGGGTGCGCCGCTTGGCTGTAAGATCACAGCCTATAAGCCCGGTCACACGCTCAACACGGCACTTGCGACAGCCCTGTCGGACCACGGTGTTGAGCAAACAGTGTTTGATGCTGAACGTGTCGCGGCGTCAGCTTGAAAACTGTTCACGCCACGTTTTTTGCATTCCGTCTAGTCTCCCCTTAGAAACCGGCGCTGCCGGCGAGATCGATAAGGTTTGATGTGATGGATATGAAGCCGTCTTGGGCTGTTCTTGGTGCTCTGCTGCTGCTCGTTGCTGCTTGCGGGAGCAAGAGACAAGGCACCGACCGGTTTGCTTATGTCGAACAACCAGTGGAAATTCTTTACGAATTGGGGGCTGAGGCCGCCGAACGTCGGCGCTATGATGATGCGATTGGTTATTTCGCAGAGGTCGAACGCCAGCACCCTTATTCGCCGTGGGCGCGCCGCTCGATGCTGATGACCGCCTTCGTTCAGTATGAAACCAATGATTATGAGGAGTCGCTGGCCACGATCGACCGTTTCTTGGCCATTCACCCGGGGAACAAAGACGCTGGCTATGCCTATTACCTCCGTGGCGTCCGAAAATCGCCTTTTTATTCACGGGTCAAGGTTCCCAATATGTACACATGGCAAGGGAACTCTATGAA
>JBCCBY010000212.1:0-5394 GCA_039033795.1 Pseudomonadota bacterium
GTCCGTCGTGGTTACTGGTGGTGGAGCTATGATCATGACAAAAAAGGTCAGATTAGGCTTCGTGACACCCGCGATTACAACGTCCACGTCATTGAAAAGACGATTGTTGAGTTGGGCGGTGTGGTTGCTGAGCGCGCTGTTAATGAAGAGCCATCCAAGGGCGCATCGGGTTTGATCCAAAGCAACCTCACCTTCATGGCAGAGTATAACATTCGCCGTACGATCAAGCGATGCCGTACACTGTTCAACATCAAACTTGATCAGGTTGATCTTTCCAACGTGGCAGACCATCGCGGTAACCGCTCCAGTGCACTGATCGTTGCGGCCCTTGCGACCGTGGTGGCGGCGTTCCTCGGAGGAGGAGCCCAACTGTCCGACAATGCGTTTGTGGCAGCCGCGCCGTTTATCGCTTTTCTCTTGATGCCAGCGGCGGTGGTCTATCTTGTTCACTTGCAAGCCACCAGCGCGGCCACCATGGACAGTTGTTTGATGGAAGAGCGCCGGTCGATCTTGAATGAAGCTTATGATGCGAAGCCCTCACGCGATTTCTTGCGTGCAGCAGAGTACCGGGAAGATGAGCGTGACCGCGTGGATTTTCCTGACGATGTGTCGCTTCATCGGGTGCACACCCATGCGGGATGGCTACACGATGCCCTTGATCGGTACGAAAAGCTCAAAACCCGCCGGTTCGTTGACTGACACGACGCCTAAAGACTGAAGCCAGCGGGTATTGGGTAGGCATGCCCTGCGTTTAACTGCGCGATGCCCCGAATACAGCGGGTGAGCATCATGACCCAAAGCCAAACAAAGATGGCCGCCGCCAAGAGCAGGATCGGAAAACCAATCAGCAGGATCATGGTGGCAAAGCCGGTTGCGACCACCACGCAGTTCACGATGTTGCCGAAAAAGAAGCGCCAAAAGAGCCCGATCTGGTGTTCGTAGTGGGTCTGAATCGCCGGTGAACCGCCTGCCCTGAAGACATAGGCGAGGATCACGCCGATAAAAAAGGGCACCCCCGTAAAAAGGGCGATGAGGTACAGCGAATAAATCGCGATTCCTTGCCAACGTTCGTCCTGCGTCATCGTCAGTTCCTGCTCGAGCTTCAAGTGGGTCGTTCAAATCGCACGTCGTCTAAGGCATGGCACGAGCCCAGCCCACCACAAAATGCAAGCAGCGGCCTCGTGTCTCTCCCAACACTCAGTCTTCTGAGCACACGATTTAGCCCTTGATGTGGGACGAAATCAAATGCGTTCATCGCCAAGCACCATGGCGACATGGATCTCGCACCAGCACTCTTTGTGCGACGTATCATCAAACAGCGCATCGGTCCGCTTCACGAGACCAATGCGCTTGCTGCTGACGCGGTCCCTTGCCGACGGGCGTTTCTCTTGAAAGCCGCCGACAACGTCCTGGCACGTCGAGGTCTATCATTGCGCGCGGCTGACCAAAGCTTGCGGGTTCGTGGGCACAGAGCCTTTGCGGGGCAAGGGCTTTTCAGGGGCGCATCAACATGCCCGGCTTCCCCTGTTGCCGCTGCGGCCTGGTCTGTGTAACCGCCGCGGAAAATCTCGTTCATGCTAATTGAGGACTTTGACAACCATGGCCACCGAGCGCACTCTTTCGATCATCAAACCCGATGCCACCGCCCGCAACCTCACCGGAAAAATTATCGCGAAGTTCGAGGAGGCAGGTCTGCGCATTGTGGCGCAAAAGCGGATCAAGCTGTCTGAAGCGCAAGCGGGCGACTTCTACGCCGTCCACAAAGAGCGTCCGTTCTATGGCGATCTTGTTCGTTTTATGATGTCCGGCCCGGTGGTGGTGCAGGTTCTCGAAGGTGAGGGCGCCATCGCCAAAAATCGGGAGGTCATGGGTGCCACCAACCCAGCAGAAGCAGCACCAGGGACCATCCGTGCTGAGTTCGCGGAGAGCATTGAGGCGAATTCTGTCCATGGTTCAGACTCGCCCGAGACGGCGGCGGAAGAGATCAAGTTCTTTTTCACCGACGACGAGATCGTTGGTTAACGCCGTCTTGCACGGCTTTTGCAGGGACATGGCAAAAGGAAGATGCCATGTCCTCGCTGTACCGAATTGCTGCTCGCCTGCTGGCTGGATTGATTGGTTTCACCGGTGCAGCGTTCGGCGCCGATGACCCCTTCGGTGCAGAAGCGACGGTCCTGACCGAGCATCAACTGATCATTCATGCGGCGACGGTGTTCGAACGCGTTGATCAAGATCGCGATGGATGGCTCGATGCTGAGGAATTTACCGCAGAACGGTTGATTTCAGCCCAGCTGGCGCGGCTGAGCCGACGGGTGCCCATCGATGCTGAGGAAACCGTGCATCTTCTTGTGCCAAACGAGGTCCCCAACTCCTTGGAGCTCGGCGAACGCCAATCCCTCGCCTCGATCGCTCGCCACGAGCACGCAGCCAGGTCCGTTGATGCACCGGGCCTTAGTCAAAAGGCCTTCGCTGACCTGTTCATCGAGGAATTCCTCCAAGCCGATCATAATTTCAACGGTGTTCTGGAGGCGGATGAATTGGTCGTTTTTGCGCGATTGATGGCCGGTGATCTGTCGGCTGTTTACACAGGCAGCTGAGTGGTGATCGCGTAGAGCGCAACGGCGGCCGCTGTTGCGACATTGAGGCTTTGAACCTCCGAAGCGAGCGGTATCGAGAGGAGGGCGTCGCAATGGCTTCTTACCCCTTCGCGCAGACCCTTGCCCTCAGCGCCCAAGACCAGAGCGATTGGCCTCTCTTCTTGATACTGAGGAAGCGATAGTGCGCCTTCGCCAGCAAGGCCCGCGACCGCGAACCCCATCTCTTGCAACGCCTCGATCGCACGGCTGATATTGACCGCGTGCACAACCGGTAAGCTCTCGAGGGTTCCAGCAGCTGCCTTGGCGAGAGCACCAGCCAGGGGAGGGGTGCGCCGTTCCTGCACGATCACCGCCTGGGCAGAAAACCCCGCCGCCACACGGATGATCGCACCGATATTTTGGGTGTCGGTCACTTGGTCAAGGATCATCACCGGACGCCGCGTCGTCGGCGAGCAGACGTCTTTAAGCCGCCGGCGGGGAAGCCCTGACATCCGCGCGGCGATGCCTTGGTGCACAGCGCCCGACGGCAAAAGTTGATCGATCGCTTGTGGTTTGGCCACGTTGGCCATCCCCGGAACCTTGGCCCGCTCGCTCAGCCAAATGGCGGCGTTCTCCGTCAAGGTGAGGGAGACCAAGTTCCGCTCAGCGTTTTGAAGTGCCGCAAGGACGGCGTGCCGTCCGTAAAGCCAAACATTCTCTGGGGCTTGGCGATCGTCGCGGCGCGGGGATGGAGGGCGAGGGGGCATAGACAGCGCCTCCTGCCGAATGCGTCGCGCAAAGGGAAGAGGAAGCTGTTGCGGCGCCGCGTTCTTTGTTCTATCCGGCGCTTTCGCTCTCGGGCGGCCTTTGGAGAGGTGGCCGAGTGGTTAAAGGCAGCAGACTGTAAATCTGCCCGCGTATGCGTACGCTGGTTCGAATCCAGCCCTCTCCACCACGTCCAAATCGCGCGTCAACGGCGCTCCGATGGGGCAAACGTCAACCGCCGCGTTCAGACGCGGTCGAGGCGCAGCTCAAAGCCTCTCTCTCCGTGTCCATCGCCAGGTCGGTCGGCGTTCTCTACATCCAGCCAAGTTCCGTCAGCGCCCATGGCGCGTTCCATATCTTCACCAGCTTGGTCACCTTGTGATCGTCATTAACGGTCACGGCGTAGACATAGTGCGATGACGTGCTTTTCCCTGTGGGCGACACGGGGCCTCCTTCACCATTGTTGGTCGCCGTGAACAGAGCAAAAAACAAAGCGGTGCTGGTGTCCTCATCAAAAGCGGCGTTGAAGATCTCATAACCGCATCCCGCCAGGGGGCCTTGGCCAACCGATTGCATCCAGTCGCAGTAATCGAGCGCCGTTGTGATATCAGCAATGGGTTCACTTTGTGCTTCGAACGTGGCGCCATTCGCAACGTACTCAGCGCATCCGGCACGCCCTTGCAGCCCTTCACAGGCGTGAAAGAACTTCGTGGCCACATCCATCTTCGACATTCGTCTGCTCCCGATTCCGCTGTCGATCGATACTCTCGCCCTCTTTTGCATAGGAAGTCAATTCAACGCCGTCGCGTTAGGATAAGTCGATCAGTCAACAGAGGATCAACAGATCGAGCTCAATGGATGTCATCCGTTGCTTTCCGTTGATCATGGTCGTGATCAATGAGGAGCCTCGTGTCTCGGGCGACCGAATTGCATTGCCATGTCTGGAAGCGTTGGTGGCCAAGGGGCCCATGGCGTCCAGGGCGCAACGATCACCATCGGACGCCGCATCACAGCAGGAAGCGCGCTCTCGGAGTGTAGTGAACATCTGTATACAACTTATCGCGAACCAACACGCGAAGAGTCTGATCGATCTCCAGCGTGTTCTGGCGGCGGCATCAGCTTCAACCTCGTCACTGTTCTCAACCCACCGCTTCGCTTCTCTCTTGGCTTCAAATCTGAGGCGAAGACTGAGAAGCGACGCCTCTGCGAGCGATATGCCGGCGGCGGTTTGGATCTGCGCTGACGGATCGATGGGGTGTGAACCCGCAGAAAGCACAACCAACGAAACGGTCAATCTGCCTGACGATGCATCACCATCAGTGACAGCAGCAGGTGCTGGGACGCGGGATTTGTGAACTGAAAGAACCTCTCAAAGACTATCTCACAGTCTTAGGTCCTTGGAAAACCAAATCGACCGCCGAAAAATCTTGCATTCGAATGCAAAACTTGAGACCTTTCGGGTCGAGGTTTTAGCAATGCACGACTCCCATCACGTTGTCTTCCTGCCTGGTTTCATGTGCGACGAGCGGCTCTTTTCTGATCAGGCCGAGGCGTTGAACCGCATGGGTATCGGCTGTTCGGTCGGGGACCTGACGCAAGCAGCATCGATCGAACGAATGGCTTCGCATGTCTTAGATTTATGTCGAGCAACAACGATAATGCAGCACAAATTTAAAATGACTAGAGAAATTGATGCAGGAACGTCTTCAACCCAGTCGATAAGTTGATACACATTGAGTCGACCACATGAAGGCTAGAAACACATCGACGTACAACAGTGGGGACCTATTACCAAGAATTGTTTTGGGGTAGAGGTCAATCTTGATCTAGGCACATTGTAAATGTTCCTCATTCTGAGCGTACAATCACACACCGAACGCTCTGGAACAGGAACAGTTACAATGTGTCCAGATCAAAACTAACCTTTACCTCAAAACGATTCTCGGTAGTAGGTCCACTATGTTGGTATGATGTTGGTCAATTTTGGACTCACACACATGCAAATCATGTTACTTCAAATTGCAGAACATCGTCTTCAGTGTAAGTTAGCCGA
>JBCCBY010000213.1:0-5342 GCA_039033795.1 Pseudomonadota bacterium
ACCCAGAATATCTTCAACACCAACCTCTTTGGTCCTCACCGCATGGCGCGGGCTGTGTTGCCCACCATGCGGAAGCAGGGATCGGGGCAGATCTTCCAAATTTCATCACAGCTCGGACGCGTCATTTATCCCACCTTGGCGCAATATTCGCCGACAAAGTTCGCCCTCGAAGCGATGAGCGAACAAATGGCTTATGAAATTGCCTCGCAAGGGATTGAGGTAACGATCATTGAGCCGGGCGGTTACCCAACGGACATTTGGGAGAACGCGTTGGTCCTGACCGAAGACCTCCTTGGGCGGACGGAGCCAGAGGTCCTTGATGCGTATAGCGCAATGATTGAGGCCGTGAGAGCACGCGGTGAGAGCGGCGGGGATAGCGATCCGATGGATATTCCGCATGCGATTGCTGAGATCATTGCGATGCCCGCGGGCTCTCGGCCCTTGCGCCGGGCCGTCCATCCAGGTCCCAAGCCGCAGCAGTTCATCAATTTTGCGTCGGCACGAACGCAGAAAGCGATGCTGGGCCGGACACCATTTGCTGAGGCAGGCAAAGCCGTTCTCGACTAATCATTACACGGCGGGATCGAGCCAAGCCTCGGGCCCGCCCTCATCGGAACAGTTGAAGGATTGTGGCCGGGCGCTGATTGGCGATGCTCAGGCTTTGCGCAGTCAGCCGCTCCTGCACCTCGATCGCGGCGAGGCGGCTGGCTTCGACTTGCAGGTCTGCCTCCACAAGGCTCGCGACCGATAGGTCCAACGCGTCTGTGAGGTCGCTTAGAAACCGATCCTGCTGGACGAGCCGTTCTCTATACGCACCAATTTGTGAGATCTCACGGTTCAGTTTGTTCCGTAAACCATCGAGAACGGTAAAGGCTTGTTCTGCAAATCCTGCAGATAGAGATGGCCTGAGGGTCGAAAGAACCTCAGTAAAGCCTGCCGTGCTAATCCTGCTTTCGCCCTCGTCAAGATGGGCAAAGAAATCGAGCCGTGTGCTTCCTGTCTTGGCTGTTTCAGCGCCGAGTGCTTCTGATTCACCAGTCAGCTGTGTGGTGTCGAGGCTGAGCACAAACCCATCAAGCAGTGTCCTGTTCTCGCGTCCCCAGATGTTGAGCGTGTAGGACCCTGGCGCAACGATATCGATCGTGGCCGGTGTGCCAGGGAGAAACTGAGTCTCCGAGCCCCATTCAGGAACGCCCGAGGGATCGTCGATCGTCACCCGCGAGTTTGCGGTCAGCGGCGTTCCATCAATCCCGATATGAATGCTGTTGGATTGCTCATCAGGTCCGATCCCGCGAAACGCAAAGTAATATCGTCCGGCTTCGGAAAATTCGAGTTCGTAATCAAGTCTTGGCGCAAAGGCGCGTGCCAAGGCGCTTGTGGCGTAGTTGATTTGACCAACGGATGGATCATCACCCCAGACCAAATAACCTGCATTGTCCTCTGACTCTGCCCAGGCATAACCCCGATTGCCGACATTCAAGTCATAGCTTTCCGCCTCGATGACGAACCGCGTGCCTTCATCATAGCCACTTGCTTCGTAGGCAAATCGGTCGAGGTCGCGGCCCTGGACCCCTATGGTCTGAAAGCCAAGCCCGTTGCCGGAGCGGTCAAGTCCAACCACGGCGGTGTTGGTGCCGTCATCCCGCAAAAGATTTGTATCCTGAAAGCCAGCCGACGATAAGGCTTCGCTGGCTTGCTGCAAAAGTGCATTGAAGGCCACTTCAAGCTCATCGAGCGCCACGCCCTGTTGCGCAGTCGTGATCACCCCGGCGACTGCGTCCAGTGTTCTGTTGAGTTGCCGGGCGCCGCTCAATGCCGCTGCGAAGCTTCCCTCTTGTTGGCCAAGATTGTCCCGTAACCCTGACAAGACGACCAGATCTCCCCGCGTCTTGTTGCTCACCAAAAAGAACGCAGGATTGTCTCCGGCCGATTGGATTCGCAGGCCCGTCGCCAAGCGGTTGCGAACCTCGTCACCCGACTGTTGGGTGGAACGAAGTTGCACCAAGGCGGTTTGCGCCGATGCGTTTGTCAGCAATGACCCCACGTCGTGCCTTACTCCCCCGGTCACGCGTCGTTTCGCTGAGTTTAAACTGATAAATTGTAACAACTCTGCAAATGGGTCGTTCCAGAGGTTGTCTCTTAAGCATTAGTGTTCGGCTCGGGGTTGTGTGTCTCTCACCGGGACGGTTGAACCAAAAAACCCACGGCAAGAGCCGCGGGTTTTCGCTTAAGTCAAAGATTTTGGATTGAAAGTCAGGCGTTTAGAAGTTGGTGGGGATGAGATCGATCTCGACCCGCCGGTTTTGCTGGCGACCGGACGCTGTATCGTTGCTCGCAATTGGCTGACTTTCGCCAAAGCCCCGGGCATCAATGCGTTGGGGCGCCACGCCTTGGCCAGCGAGGTAATTGCCCACCGAGACGGCACGGCTCACCGAGAGGCTGTTGTTGTAGGCATCAGATCCCGTGCTGTCGGTGTGACCTGCCACGAAAACGGTGGTGCGGTCGAACTCTTGGATGACCTTCGCCACCGAGTTCAACGTTGCGTAGAAGCTGCCATCGATCGATTGTTGATCCGTCGCAAAAAGGATATTGCCGGGCATAATCAACGTGATGTTGTCGCCGTCGCGCTGAACGCGGACCCCGGTGCCAGCAAGCTCTTGGCGAAGGCGCTCCTCTTGGCGCCCTTGGTAGGCACCAACGCCCGTGCCAACCGCGGCGCCAGCAATCGCTCCGACAGCGGCGCCTGTTGCGGGGTCAACATCGCCCGAGATTGCGCCAACGATGCCGCCGAGGGCCGCGCCTGCCGCCGCACCGCCAAAGGTGCCGCGTGCTGTGCGGGACGCCTGGCGTTCACCGGTGTAAGGATTGGTGCTGCAACCGGTCATGGCCACAGGAACGAGAAGGGCTACGACCCCAATCATGGACTTCTTCATCGACAACTCCGTCCGAAAGTCTGATGGAACCAGATGTGTTCCACGCTTCTATGTCAGTCGGATGACAGCGGCGATGGAGATTTGCAACTTAATGTAATGTTGGGATCGTTTTTGTGGAATTTGAAGGTGATAGGGGCGAGCGCATTGCGAAAGTCTTGGCCCGGGCGGGTGTCGCTTCGCGCCGGGACGCCGAAAAACTGATCGCCGATGGCCGAATCACCGTTGACGGAGCAGTGATCACAACGCCAGCGACGTTTGTCCAGGGAACGGAGGATATCCGGTTCGATGGCGACCGGGTGGGAAAGCCTGAGGCGACTCGGCTGTGGCGCTATCACAAGCCCGCGGGCATCGTGACGACTCACAAGGACCCGCAAGATCGTCCAACGGTTTTTTCAGCACTGCCGCCGGGAATGCCAAGGGTTTTGTCGGTGGGACGCCTTGATCTGAACACCGAAGGGCTGCTGCTGCTGACCAATGATGGAGGCCTCTCGCGCTTGCTGGAACTTCCAAGCACCGGCTGGAAGCGCCGCTATAGAGTTCGTGCCTATGGCCGGGTGAGCCAAGCAAAGCTTGATCAGCTCAAAGACGGCGTTGAGGTCGAAGGTGTTGTTTATGGGCCGATCCTTGCTCAACTCGATCGCCAGCAAGGCGGCAACAGTTGGATCACTTTGTCGATCACGGAGGGCAAAAACCGAGAGGTCCGTAACGTGATGCGTCATCTCGGTTTGACCGTGAACCGGTTGATCCGGGTGGCCTACGGACCGTTTCAGTTGGGCGCTCTTGACGATGGTGGGATTGAAGAGGTCCCCACGCGGGTCTTAAAAGAGCAGCTTGGCAAAAAACTTGCTGCGAGCATCGGTCTCTAGGTGCCGCTTTTTGATGCCTATGTCATGACCGATTGGTCGGCGGCTTCGGCGCCGACCCGACCGAGGGCTGCCAACACGATTTGGACAGCCTATTGGGAAAAGGGAGCATCCGGTGTGGAGAACTTCACGACACGGAGGGCAGCGATGATGGCGCTGTCCCGTCGCTTCACGTGTCTTTTGGCAAAGGGAAGCCGGGTCTTCGCTGGGTTCGATTTCAGCTTTGGCTATCCCGCCGGTGCTGCCCAGGCAATCACGGGCCAAGCACGATGGGAAAGCCTTTGGGCCTATCTCGCTCGCGAAGTCCGGGATGATGAGAAAAATGCCAACAACCGCTTTGACATCGCCGATCGATTGAACGCCCAGGTGTTTGCCAAACAGCCCAAGTTTTGGGGTCGTCCGCCAGGCCGTACTGACCTTAAATCTCTCCCTGCCAAGAAGGATGTGACCTATGGAGACGTCGCAGAACACCGCGTTGCTGAGCGATACTTTCCGCGTGCCCAACCGGTATGGAAAATGTTCACGACAGGGAGTGTTGGTGGCCAAAGCATGACGGGTATCGCGCAGTTGGAGATCCTCCGCCAAGACCCGGCGCTTAAAAACCATCTGTTGGTTTGGCCGTTCGACACCGATTTCGATCAAGGCCTGTCCCATCGGCCAAGCATCACGCTTGCTGAGCTTTACCCCTCCGCTTTCACGGTTGAGCCGCAGACAGGGGAGGTGTTGGACGAGGCGCAAGTCCGCTCCGTGGTCGACGCGTTGGTCTCGCGCGACCAGGCCGATGTGCTGCGCCCGCTCCTGGCGCCTCCGCCCGATGCCACGCCCGAGCAACAAGCGTTGATGATCGCCGAGGAAGGGTCGATCATCGGGGCGGGCCTGCTTAACGTTCAGGGAACATCGTCACGATGAGGATTGTCGGCGGCGCATGGAGCGGCAGAAAGATCGCGGCCCCTGCTGGCCGGGGAACGCGACCCACCACGGACCGCACGCGCGAGTCGCTTTTTAATATCCTGACCCACAAAGACGGCTTCACGTTTGAGGGTGCGCGGGTGATCGACCTTTTTGCTGGTTCAGGCGCGCTCGGGTTCGAGGCACTGTCCCGCGGAGCATCATTTTGTCTGTTCGTCGAAACCGATGCCGCAGCAAGGGGCGTGATCCGCGATAATGTTGAGGCACTCAGCCTCTTCGGTAACACCCGTATCCACCGTCGGCCTGCGGACAGTTTAGGCACCAAACCCGCCGGTGTGGGGCCTCGCTTTGATCTTGCGTTTCTCGACCCGCCCTATGCGAAGGGCCTTCTGACGCCCTCGCTTGCGATCTTGATGAGCGGCGACTGGCTGTCGCCGGGGGCGTGGCTCATTGCTGAACACCGCAAAGATGATCGGTTTGAGCTGCCGGATGGCATCGAGAAAGAAGACACCAGGCTCTTTGGTGACACGGAGGTCAGCTTTCTTCGCGCCCTTCCTGCGTAAAGATCACCACATGGTTGTTGGCGGGCACGCGCTCAGCTTGGGTCATGCTGAGCGCGAAGCGTGCGGCGAGGGGC
>JBCCBY010000214.1:0-5340 GCA_039033795.1 Pseudomonadota bacterium
AAAAGACCTCGTCGACATCAGTAACACTCGCGTTAAAGGCAAGACCGTTATCGAATTGATAGGTCGCTGTGAGTGAGTAGAGATTTTCGGGGATACCGGCCCGACGCGCTTCATCCTCGTTAGAAATTGGCACCAAGCCTAGTGGTTGACCACCAAGGTGGAGCGTTGGGTCCGTAACGTTCGTCAGATCCTCGATGCCGTAGAAGCTAAACAGACTGCCATCGTTGAGTGCAGTCAAATTGACGACTTCTGTATTCGTATAAGCGCCTGTCACCAATAGGTTATCGGTCACCGAATACCGAAACTCCACCTCGACACCTTTTGTTCGAACTGATTGGTTAACGGTGATCGACTGAATGTTGAACTCAACCCGCTCCTGCTCGTAAAACGCAACAGCCGCATAAAGACGATCTTCTAGGAAGGTGCCTTTAACCCCGAATTCTTCGAGTGTTGATTCACTAAACCACTCTTCAGACTGAAGGTTACCGGTTGAGATCTCCGCGCCTTGACCGGCAACAACGGTCGACTGCTCGGACCAAGTCGCATACGGAATTAAGCCAAATGGAAGATCGTATGAAACAGAAGCTGTCCAGGAAAAACCACCCTGTTCATCCTCGCCAACTGCGTCCGCGGGATCCGCGGGTGGGTTTAGGAGAAAGACAATTTCATCCTCTGCCTCAGCGTCAATCCAATCATAACGGCCACCTAACAAGAAATTGAGGCCGAACTCGGTCTCAACGTCAAAAAGTGCTGCCGCCGCCAGATTAAGGTAATTTCCTTCGACATAGTTATCGTAGTTAGAATTCGACTCGGTGGACAAGAACCTGTTGGAACGAGCGGTATAACCTTCGGTTAAGTCAACACGATGGAAGTATTCATATGTGAAGTCATCGCCGTGTTTAAAGTCTGTGTACCGCAGTGACGGCGAAACCTGAGTTGCCATTGTAAACAGGTCAGTTTCAAACGTCTTCGAAACAACGATTTTATCCTCAATTACCCATGAATCGTGGAACTGTGAGAAACCATAGGAGTTCTCATTGAGGTTCTCATAACCTTCATAGAAGAATTGGTTTTTAATTTCGAGGCCACCATCGGTCTCGTAGATTGCATCGAAATAGATCGTCGATACTTCATTTTCGAGCAAGTCTTCTGGGCCAGTTAGAACACTCCGACGACTAAGCTTTGTGGTACCCGTGTTCTCAAGTGGAAACAGGGTACCGATAAAATCATCATCTGTGAAAACACCCGGACCCGTGACGCTGAAGTTGCCAAACTGCAGAGCATCAAAATCGCTGCCAATTGAGTCCTGAAGAACTTGCGATTCAGCGGCACCAATTTGACCGTCGAAATCAGTATCGAGCGGCTGAGCGACACCGGTTATGTAGGTACCGTTGTCAACTAGATCTTGGGTCAGCCGGTTCCAACCGCCGTTCTGATCACCCTCGTAATTGTGGTACATCCCGCCAAACTCAAGCCGAAATCGATCGGTGATGTACGTATCAAACGCCGCCTGCACAATCGTTTGATCCGTGGCGATATTCTCATAATAGCTACCTGAATTCTCGACCTCAGCATAAACATGATAGCCAAATTCCTGACCGAGAACATTCGCAGGTCCCGTTACCGTACCCGACAGAACACTTTTATCGAAGCTTCCCGCCGTGTAGCTGACTTGACCTTCTGCTTTGTCTAACAGCTGGCCTCCAGCAACCCGCGCTGTTTTCGGCACGAAGTTCATGTAGCCGCCGATCTTTGCTGGACCATAGATTGGCGACGCGGGGCCACGGACGATATCGATCCTGTCCGACGCACCGATTGGTGTCGGGTAGTTGCCAGGGTTGTCCAAACGGCGCACACCGCGGAAATAGGTCTCAGCTGGTGTACCGCGAATATCTAAGGCGCCACCGACGCCGAAGAATGAGTTGGTAAACGTGCCAGGGGCTTGCGCAACGAGACCGTAAATATCGGTGATGCCGAAGCGCTCAATCTGCTCGGCACTGATGGTTGACACTGAACGCGGTGTTTCCACCAGGTTTTTGTCGAAACCGAAGACCGAGCCGACGTCTTCAACGGGAAGCGCGCGAAGGCTGCCCTGAACGACGATGACATCGCCCTCGTCGTCCTGCGCCCATGCCGCGCCAGACAGTGCCGAGCACGCCATCAGCGCAACGACAGCAGCAGAGCGCCCACGTTTCTTTGTATAATGATTGTTTTTCGATGCGTTTGCCACGGTAAGCCACCCTCTCATTTGCGATACTCGCGCAAATGTGGAGGCGACCCACCCCTACCGTGAGCTCCTATGCCCCCAAATTGTGCACAAGCGAACGACGCTTCTGAAAAATGTTAAGTTCGCACTGCAAACGATGTCAACGCGGAAATGTTATTCAGCTCTATCATTTTAGCACGTTCGACTTATTGGCCACACTTTTCTGGTGGTAATAATCTGGCGTTGCTGCGTTAGCTCATGGCGTCTAAGTTTTTCTTTTTTTTGAAGAGGTTCGCCGCATGAACGGTCGCAAACGTCCCCACCCTTTGCTGTTTGTTCCCCTCGCGAGCGTGCTGTTGAGTTGCGGCAGCGCAACACAGGACGGCGAAGCGGAGCATTTCACGCGAACCTGCACGATCAACTATTCCGTGCATCCCGTTCATGGGGGTGCGCGAATGGGGGATCAACGACGAACCATTCTCAAAAACGAACTTGGCGATGGTTTTGCCTCATCCGACCTTGCTGCCGAACTTGAAACATTCAGTATTCGCATGATTGATGACTTGCGGCAAGATCTTGTTCTTCCGCCCCTCGACGTGGAGCGCGTGCGTGGCGGCTATAAGGGGGAGACGAGCGATTCGCTGACCGCAACAGCGCGATACCGCGGCGACATTGATGAGGCCGCGTTCTCCCATCTGACGTCAGCGGTGGGTTATGTGTTCATGCAAGATGGAATGATCCTCCAATGCTCGTTGCACAAGGCGGACGAGCAGGAGGCGGGTGTGCCGGCCCTGGTGCTCAAGGATGTGGGGGATAAGGACGACCTACAGCTGAGCAATGTCGCCGCTCTTTATGCCGGTATGCTTGAGGCGACCGGTTTTAACGATCTGGGTTTCACCTACGAGCAAGAAAAAGACTCATTCACGATTCTCCTTTTCTCGAGCGACGGTGGCCCAGAAAAAAGAGCGATGGCCTGGGCTCTTGAAACGCTAAACCAATCGGACCGTGCGCCTGAGGTCATGCTGAGCGAAGATCAACGCGAGGTTTTGTTTCTTGGGCACCGCTGGGAGGACGACGCATCGGGTACTGATTATATCAGCTTGCTCGAAGCTGCTTTTGATGCCGAGCGATTAAGTCTTCAGCAACTCGATCAATATCAGCAAACATATCTGTCGATTATTGATCGGTATGCTGGTGACTAAACGCTAACTGCCACGATAGGTCGACGCCGCAAAGGGCGTTGCCAGAAGAGGCACATGGTGGTGCTCGTCCGGCTTTGTGATCTCAAAATCGAAGGTGACGACGTGCAGGAAAACCTGGTCATGGCCGTTGGCCGCGAAGTATGAACCAATATCGAACGTGATCTGATGACGGCCCATGAGGAGAGGTTGGTCTCCCAGGAGGTTTTTGCACCGTCCATCATGATCGGTGACGCCTTCCATCGCGGGATAGCCCTTCATGGTGAGCGTGATGCGCACCCCGACGGCTGGGCGCCCCGTGGTTAAGTCAAGCACATGGGTCGAAAGCCCACTCATGATGCTTGGCGGTCAGGATCGTGTTCAGCCGCATACTGCTGAGCGCGCTCGCCTCCTAGGAACTCTTTTTCGTCAAAGGCTGTGTAGGCCGAAAGCCAGGTCTGTTCATTGTCAGTGAACAACTGATCGGCAAGACCGCGCGCCAAGCGAGGGATCGCATAACCCAGACCGGTTACCGCCGCCGCGGAAAGGCCCAAGCTCACCAACGCCCCGTAGTTGAAGAGATAGAGGCCATCCATTTGGTCACGGTCGCTGTCTTCCTTGGCAAGCAGCTCAAAATGCGGACCAAGATAAGGATGATCGTCAAGCACAGGCTTTCGCTTATCCTCAGTAGGCTGATAACGGTCACGCCAACGCGCAACTTTCGGTGCGATGCTCTCAAGCTCCGGCCGCAACCCAAGATCCGTCACCAGGCCGGTGGAGAGAATGAGAAAGT
Source organism: Pseudomonadota bacterium (assembly GCA_039033795.1). Classification (GTDB taxonomy): domain Bacteria; phylum Pseudomonadota; class Alphaproteobacteria; order Caulobacterales; family Parvularculaceae; genus Parvularcula. Next base: position 4,178 of record JBCCBY010000214.1, read on the forward strand.
CATAGACATAACGGCCTTTGGGGGTGATCACCTCCACACCCTCGTCCAACGCGCGGACGCTGTTCCACGGCTCGCCCAGATGAAGAGAAAAATTCGGCCAGTCGCTGGCGCGGTCGAAGGTGTCGTTGGTCGGTGGTTGGCCGGCCTCGAAGAAGGTCCGCATAACCTCATATTTCGTATGATCCGAAAGAGACGCATAGCGCGGAACGAGGCCCGTCCTCTCCATAAACCGGATCGGGTTGATCTCAGGTAGCTGAGGCCGACGTGCGAACACGTCAACACTGGTTGCCCCCGCTTTAAGGACATGCTGTGCGTTATCGAAACCAGATGCACCAACACCCAAAACGGCGATCCTCTTGGCCTTCACCTGTTCATCCGTTAACGGATGGGATGTGTGGGCATACCGCTCCCGCGGCAGTGCGTTTTCGATCATCGGTGGAACATGCCACTCCCCGCCCCCCTGAATACCCGTCGCAAACACCACTTTTCGCGCCGAGTAGACCTCGTTGTCGCCGGGCCCCGCCGCTGTGATCTCGTAAAGACCGTTCGCCGCTCGCTCACAAGCGGTGACGCGGCGACTGTTGAGAACCGGCAGTCCCAAAACCTTGCGATACCAGATAAGATACTCCGCCCACGCCTCGCGAGGGATCTTGCCTATTTCTTGCCAATCCTGAGGGCTATGTTTGGCCGACCAATACGCGCGGAACGTCAGGGAGGGGATCCCAAGATCGATTGATGTCAATTCTTTCGGTGTACGAAGAGTGTACATCCGTGCATAGGTCAGCCAAGGCCCTTCGAACCCCTCGTCGTTTTCGTCGAGAATGAGGATGTTTTGTACCCGCTCTCGAAGGAGGCCAAAAGCTGCACCCATGCCGCTTTGACCACCGCCGACGATGATCACATCGTAAGGTCCTTGACCCTCATCAAGACCCCGTGCGGGCTTGACCCCTAGCGTGTCGAGGTCCGTCCGGACCACGGATTCATGCTCAGTCAGGTTGGTCATGCGCAACCTCCTTCCATCGGTAACGGACAATTTTGCGAACTTCGTCGAGTCCCGCCGCGAGCTCAACGGCACTTGAATTGTCTAAGCGTCGGGCCATCTCGGCCAAAATCGAGGTTTTGTTATGGTCCCGTACGCAGATGATAAAGGGGAAGCCAAAGCG
>JBCCBY010000215.1:0-5336 GCA_039033795.1 Pseudomonadota bacterium
GCGGCTTTTTCCTGCAGGCTCGATCGATGTCATCGCCTACTGGTCCGGTGAGGAAGATCAAGCGATGGTCGAGGCCTTCACGGCATTGAACCCCAAACCCCATGGTGTGACAAAGAAGATCACCAGGCTCATCAAGCAGCGGATCGAGGGCCTTGATTGGAACAGGGAGGCCGCCCGCCGGGCCGCGGCAACCCTCGCCCTACCGTATAATGCGGCGCGGGGAGCGCAGCTTGTCTGGGCCACCGCGGATACGATGTGGCGAACGATTGGTGACACATCGACCGACTTTAACTGGTACACCAAGCGTGCCTCGCTGAGCGCGATCTACACCGCCACGTTGAGCCGCTGGTTCGCGGACACCGGCGCTGTGGCGGAGGAGCCCTACAAAGACACCTGGGCATTCCTCGACGCACGTATTGAAAATCTCATGCAATTCGAGAAGGCTAAGGCCCAACTGCAAAAGAACATGCCGGACATTTCGTCCGTCGCCCAATTTTTCGGGCGGCTGCGTTATGGGAGCGACAAGCCTCCGGCGGATTAGGGAGATGAGTGATGGCAACCGTGTTGCGTGTTGGGGGTGCGGCGGTTCTCGTCGTGCTTTTGGTTCTAGCCTATTGGTATTTTCGTCCAGGATCAGAGTTCTCGCCCGCTGAGGTGATCCGTGTCTCAGGGATCGAGGATCGCCGGGAGAGCTACCGGCATATGGATGAGGTTTATCCATCCTCGCCGATTATCCGCCCACCGAAGGTGACCACCTTCGAGCGGGACTTGGTCGATGACCTTGATCCCTCATGGGAGTGGATGGGCCAACAGCGGAATTTTGATCAGTACCGTGAGCAGCGCGGTGTTCAGGGCATCTATGTCCTGAAGGACGGCAAGGTCCGTTTTGAGCAGTATTACGGCGAGGCCGGCCCGAAGGATCACTTCACGTCTTGGTCCGTGGCCAAGTCCTGGGTCTCCACCCTGATCGCGATTGGGATGAGGGACGGCAAAATCAGCAGCCTCGACGATCTCGTAAGCGACTATGCTCCTGAATATGTTGATACCGACTATGGTGACACCTCGATCCGTCACCTTTTGTGGATGTCATCGGGTATTCAGTTCAATGAGAATTACGAAGAGCCAGGCGCGGATATCAGGAAGCTGTTCTTCAATACCTTCCTGATGAACCGGGATGTTGATCACACCGTTCGCACCTTTGAACGGTTCCGACCGGCGGGCGAGCATTTCAACTATATCTCCACCAACACGCAGGTTCTCTCTGCGGTGCTGCGCGGCGCCTATGGCATGCCGTTGATTGATATCGTCAATGAAAAGCTCAGCACACCACTTGGCCTATCGGGCGGGTATTGGCTTACGGACCGAAAGGGCAAAGGCAAAAAAGAGCTGGGCTATTGCTGCTTGCAACTGACGCTCGAAGACTACGCCAAACTCGGTCAGCTTTATGTCCAGGATGGCGTGCTCGGTGACCAGCGGATCTTGCCTGAGGGATGGGTCGAGGCAGTGGGGACCATACCGCAAGCCAGCCACGCGATGGATAACCCGCGGCGGCTTGGCTACAGCTTGCATTTCTGGCTGCTGGCCGACATGCCGGGTGCATTCGCCATGCAGGGCTATGATGGCCAGTATATTGCGATGGATCCGGATGAAGACTTGGTCATTGTGATGGTCTCAGCCGACCGCACCATGGATTACGCACAGCCTGCGGAGCACCCCTTGCTCTTTAATTCTATTCGCGAGGAGCTGCGGCGTCTAGACGGGGACTGATGATCAGCACTCCTGCCTTTTCGCCATCTGCAGACGGAACAGACCATCAATCTCCTTGTGAAAATAGATGGCGCATTCGTCAGGGGAGACGGTCGGGGCTTCGACATAGCCGGCGATGGATTGAATGCGTTGCGGTGTTCCGAATGGCGCGGTTTGGCTCGGCCGCGTTGCGACAAAAATCCCAAAGCCGTTGGGATCGCCTGATCGCAACGCTTTGGTGTCGGCTCGTGTGAAGTAAAGGATCAACTCATCGCGCGTTGTGGCGGGTGCAAACTCTAAGGCGCTTGTGTTGATCGCTGCGAACAGATCGCCCCAATTGTCTGGCCTTTGAAAGCTGCCGTCGTTTGCCCGTTCGGCGACCAAGATATTGGCGGACCGAATTCCGCCGCCAAAAAGCCGTCTGCGGCTTTCGACAACATAGAGCGACGATCCATCGGCGCTAATCTCCGCGTCGATGTTAAACCAAAGCGCCTCTCGCCTGGGTATGTTGCCCATCAGGGGCCGAACCTCTCCAAGACCTTCCTGTGTGAGGCGCCCGGTCCACAGCGTGTTTTTGCTCTCGTCATAGCTCCGTGGAGAGATGAAATAGAAATTGCCATGGATGTCGACGCTGGGGACACCGTCAAGCTCGAGCGAGTTCGCAGCCTCCAGCGGTCCACGATAAAGAAAACGGGTCGCGTTGATGCGGGACGCAACGTGCAAATCGGTCTGGTCACCAGGCCGGTTGCGGTTGTTGAAAAACATCCACTTTCCGTCCCGTGAGAGGAACGGCTCCATGGCGTGATCGCTGTATCCCACGAGCGCCACGTCCACGGGTTCATCAAAATCGGCGATTCCGGCTTTGGCGGGCGTCAGCGTCAAAAGGGCAAGAGCGAGAAGAGCAAAAGCACGAGCCATGCTCTGAGCTCACTTCATCTCGTCGGTGTTTTCCAGTCGCCGCGAAGCTTTGATACAATCAAGGAGTCTGGGCCAAGACTACGGCGCCGCTGCATGCTCATTGCGTGTTTTGAGAAAGGCGATGATGTCCCGGCGGTCCGCTTCGCTGGTCGAGCCGAAATACCCCATGCGGGTCCCCGGAACGACCGCTTGTGGATTGGTAATATAGGCATCAAGGGTCGCTTCGTCCCAGGTGATGCCAGCGTTTTTGAGGGCCCGGCTGTAGGTGTAGTCCGCGTGGCGCCCGGCCTCGGCGCCGACGACGTTCCAGAGGTTGGGGCCCTGGCGATGACCGGTGCCTTCAGCTGCTTCATGGCAGACCGCGCATTGGCGAAACACCCGCCGACCAAACACAGGATCAGCGGGCAAGGCCAGTCGATCCTGATCGGACAGGACAACATCGTCCGCACCCCCGCCACAAGCGGCAAGAACGCTGACCAAAAAGGCAAAGCTTGCAAGGCGGGTTCGCATGCGCACAATCTAGGTCCTCGGCGCGAAAACGGACATGCGCCAATGCGCCCAAGGAGGGGCTCCTTCAGTTGGATTTGAAAGCTGCGATCAGGGCAATCCCTGACCACCCAAAACCGGGAATCGTCTTCCGGGATCTGACCACCCTCATGGCCGATGCCAAAGCCTTTTCCGGCACCTGTGCCCTTTTGGCCGATCAGTTTCGTGACCGAGCCCCGACCGTGATCGCTGGTATCGAAGCGCGAGGCTTCGTCTTCGGTGCCGTGGTGGCCAACCAGCTGGGCGTTGGGTTTGTGCCGGTCCGCAAGGCGGGCAAGCTGCCTGCTGAGACGATCACCCGCAGCTATGCGCTCGAATATGGCGAGGACACGCTTGAGGTGCACACGGACGCCTTCTCCAAGTCCGATCAGGTGTTGGTGATTGATGACCTTTTGGCCACGGGCGGGACGGCATCGGCGACCGTGGAGTTGATCCGCGAAACCGGCGCTGAGGTGCTTGCCGCGGCTTTCGTTGTGGAGCTTGTCGGCCTACCAGGGCGCGCAAGACTTGAAGGGTTGGATGTTGAGGTCCTTTCTCTGACGACGTTCCAAGAAGACTGAACCATGATCAAAAATCTATCTGCATGGCTGCTCCCTGCCGATGGCGAGGGGACAGTGGCCGAACCGACGGTCAGTCCGCGATGCGGGGCGGCGGGCCTGCTCGTGGTTGCAGCGCACCGCAACGGCACTTATTCGGAGATTGAGAAGGATTTGGCGGCAGCAGCGCTCATGAAACTCTTTATGATGAGCAACCCCGAGGCCAAGGAGCTTCGTAAAGAGGCAGAAGACGCGTTGAGCGATGACCGCCGCATGACCACCTTCGCGCACGCGGCGCAAAAACTCGACCGTGAGGAACAAGAAGCATTGGTTTCGCATCTGTGGCGCCTGGTGGAGGAAGATGGCGACACCGATGCAGAGAGTGTGCTTGTTTCCACGATCCGCGACCGTCTTGGTTTCTCTCCTGCGCAGGCTGATGCCTTGCGTCCAGCAAAGGTGTCATAATGTCTGCTCAAACACGCAAGAAGACGACAACGGCTGCATCGATCAAAGCACAAAAGGGTGGGGAGCCGATCGTTTCTCTCACCGCTTATGACGCGCCCACCGCTGAGATCATCGATCCTTATTGCGACTTTATCTTGGTCGGCGACAGCGTCGGTATGGTCGTCCACGGACTACCCTCGACCGTTGGCGTCACGCTTGAGATGATGATTATGCATGGCAAAGCGGTCATGCGGGGCGCGTCGACGGCATTGGTGGTGATCGACCTTCCTTTCGGCAGCTATGAGGCATCGCCCGAACAGGCGTTTGATACAGCCTCCAAGGTGCTGAAGGAAACGGGCGCGGGCGCGGTGAAGATCGAGGCGGGCACCTACGCTGCCGGTACGGTTGCGTACCTGACTGAGCGCGGAGTTCCGGTTCTCTCCCATGTCGGGCTTCGTCCGCAGGCGGTGCTCAGCACGGGCGGGTTCAAGGCAAAGGGTCGTTCAGCGTTAGAGCGTGAAACAGCTCTTGCTGAAGCAACGGCATCGGACGAATCGGGTGCATTCGCGATGGTCGTTGAAGGCGTTGATGAAACCTTGGCGCGCGAGATCACGCAAGCCGTCTCGTGTCCAACGATTGGCATTGGCGCATCGGCCCAGTGCGACGGGCAAATCCTCGTGACACCGGATATGTTGGGCCTTTTTGATTGGACGCCGAAGTTTGTCAGGCGTTACGCGGGCCTGCGGGACGAGATAGCTGCCGCGGTTGAGCGCTATGCATCGGAGGTGCGCGGGCGTGACTTCCCCGGCGATGCCGAGACTTATCGTCTGAAAAAGGACTAAAGCCATGGGCAAAATTTATGATGAGATTGATGACCGGCTTGCTCAATTCATTCGCCAACAGAAGATGTTCTTTGTTGCGACAGCACCGAGCGGCAATGAGGGCCATGTCAATCTTTCGCCCAAGGGCTATGACAGTTTTGCGATCCTGGGTTCCAACAAAGTGGCCTATGCGGATCTTGGTGGCTCTGGCATTGAAACCGTTGCCCATCTTCGCGACAATGGACGCATCACCATCATGTTTTGTGCCTTTGAAGGCCCGGCCAACATCTTGCGTCTTTACGGAACCGGCACGGTGATACAGCAC
>JBCCBY010000216.1:0-5336 GCA_039033795.1 Pseudomonadota bacterium
CTTGGTGTGTCAACGATGGTGCTGCTCAGCGCACCACTTCAACGCCCGTGGGCAAGTTGTGTCCTTGACTCGCTTTTGCCTTCACAGCAAATGAAAATCATTCGCGATAACAGCAATTGGGGGATGATCCAAAATGCGTTTGCTGAGAGAAACCAGTGTGTTAGCCCTATGTGTCGGTCTTGCGAGTCCAGCGGCGCTGGCGCAAGAAAGCGAAGGTGATGTTCTGGTCGTTGAGGGCCACCGTCGGGATTACCTGCGGGATGACGGCGGTGTGGCCACGGGCCTTGATCTGTCCCTGACGGAAACGCCCGCAGCCATCAGTATTATTTCGGAGGACATTCTTAAAGACCAGCAGGTCAACAACGTCGACGATGCGCTCCGCAATGTTGCTGGCGTCACGAAGTTTAAAACAGGCAATGGCGGTGAGGAGAAATTCTCGATCCGTGGGTTCGACGCCTCGCAATCCATTTATAAAGACGGAGCCCGAATTAACAACGGCCTCAATGCATCCAATATTCCGTCAACGGAAACCGCGAATATCGAGCGCATCGAAGTCCTCAAAGGACCATCTGCTCTGCTCTACGGCCAGGGTCAACCAGGCGGTGTGATCAACTATATAACAAAGCGTCCGCAAGCTGAGCGCTATTCGAATGCTGAAGTGATCATCGGCAGCTATAACTTCTACAAAGGAGAGTTTGACACAACGGGCGCTGTTCCTGGGACGGATGATAAGATAGCCTACCGTCTTGTGGCGTCTTACGAAGACTCAGAGAGTTTCAGGGATGAAACGACCCGCCAGCGTTTGCTGTTAAACCCCACCGTCTCCTGGACACCAAGCGAGCAAACAAGCCTCCTTCTCGGCTTCGAGTATATTGATGACGATTACACGCAAGATCGAGGGCAATTTCTCGATGGCAACAGCGTCGAGGGCTTCTTTTATAGCGATCGCCAAGAAGCAGAACAGTTTTATGGGATTCCTGGGTTCAACGATCAGACAACAGCGGAATCAAAACGAATTTATGGGATCGCTGAACACACCTTCAATGATGTGTGGTCTGTTGAGCTTTTAGGCTCGTATACAGATAATGATAAAGACCTTTTCGACACCAATGGAAGCCCAACTTTTGTATTCGTCGGCAGTGTCCCCGCCCTCGGTCTCATCGCACCAGAAGGCGCACCCAACGAAAATATCGCTCTTATTTCACCCAACAAGTCGGAGTCGGAGGGAACAACAACATCGATCCGTGTCAGCAACACATTTGATTTCACCGACTTTCTCGGGTTTGAGCACCAACTCCTGGCATCCTTCAACTATGAGGACTTCAAGACGACGGGCGAGGCTTTTGGATCAACTGACCTTGCTTCCTACAACGTTGTCACGCGCGAGTATGTGGTTCCTGAGCTGACCTTTTTCTCGACTGGGTCGGGTGTCCGCGGGGAAAGCAGCGAATACGGCTTCAACGTGGTCGATTATATCACGTTGACTGAACAATTCAGTGTCTTGATAGGTGGCCGGTTCTCTGATTTTACCGATGAACTCAACGATGAAGACGAAACAGATTTCAGCATTCGCGCGGGTCTCGTCTATACACCCATTGATGTTCTTTCGTTTTACGCTAGCTATTCTGAAGGTTACTCACCCAACGGAAGCAATGGTGCGCTGGATCCGGAGCCCCTCGATCCCGAACGGTCGAAGACCTATGAACTCGGTGCGAAGCTAACGCTTCGTGATGAGCAACTCTTGATCACCGCGGCTGTTTTCGACACGACATCGGAAAACATTGCCTTCGTCGTTGATCAGTTTGCTGCTCTTCCTGTGCTCGATACGTTTGGCGAGTACACAAGTCTTGGTGGTGAAATTGAGCTTGTCGGCCAAATCACCGACCAATGGCGGATACAGGGCGGTTATGCGTATGTTGAAACCGAGATCACCGAAGGCGGTGTGATCAATCCTCTTTTCGCTATATTCCCAGAGGGCAATGAGCTCCCTGGTATCAGCAACCACAATATCAACCTCTTCACGTTCTATGAGATCCCGATTGGTGCCGGTGATGTCGGCTTAGGCGGCGGTGTCTTTTACCAGAGCGATGCCTTTGCCAGTACAGAGAACAATCTGGTCTATGATGGGTGGTTCCAATCTGATCTCGCAGCCTATTACAAGCGTGACCGCTGGAAGTTCCAGATCAATGCGCGCAACATCACCAATGAAGACTTCCGTCAAACACAGGCTTTCATTGGTTCCGACGCGTTCGCCGCTCTTCGTGTCGGCACCAGCACACCCCGGACGATACTCGGCTCAGTGGCTGTCGAGTTTTAGGGCGCAAGCGGCGTTCCCATCAAAACCGGAGACAGTGGATTGATTGGCACTGTCTCTGGTTTGCTTGAGGTGTCTCAAGCCTGATCGGTTCCAACACTGTGATGCTCTGTTTTCTGAGCGTCAGTACTCGAACTCTAATTCAACACCAAAATGGCGGGGTTGGCTAAAGTTAAACCGTTGGATCGACGCTGGTGCGAGGACGGCGCTTCGCGTTCCCATGACCTCAGCTTGGCTAACTTCTTCCACAGTGACTGCACGGAAGAACTCTTCGTCGAAAAGGTTATCAACGAAAGCCGAAATGCGCCAACCATCTTTTTGGTACCCCAAACGTGCGTTTACAAGGATGTAGTCGTCCGTTTTGTTGGCTTCTAGATTGGTTATATCGGTGTACTGCTCACCTCGGTAACTCGCATTTGCTGATCCGAAGAGGCCGTTCCTGCCATCATAAGCCAGGCCGAACGTACCGGTGACCCTTGGTGCGCTGCCAAACTCGTTTCCTGACAAATCAGCGAAAGGGTTGCCTTCAACACCAGGAATGGGGCTGCCTGTTCCATCAACAAGCGGCAGCGGGTTGCCGTCAGCATCGATCGTGAAAGGGAATTCGGTAAATTCCGTTTCCACAAGACCGAGGTTTCCGTAAATCTCGAATTCCGGTGTGACATCAAAGCTCGCCTCGGCTTCGATGCCATAGAGCTCCGAACTGCCCGCATTCAAGATTTGAAAATCAAACGTACCCGGAAGCGGTAACCTAATCTGTTGGTCACTCCAGTCCGAGAAGAATGCGTTGGCGTTGAGTGTCAATCGGTTATCGAAAAAGACCGAGCGCCATGCCAATTCGTAATTGGTAATATACTCAGCATCGAACTGGACCACCTCACCTTGTTCGATGTTGAACCCACCAGCGCGATACCCGCGTTGTACCATGAACGATAACGATCGATCGTCATCAAAACTGTAGATGATGCCGCCACGCGGAAGAAACGCCTGAAACGTGGTGCCGCCTTGGATTCCGTCTGAGTTGGCAGGCAGGAAAAATGAGCACGGTCCTGCCAACAGGCCAAGCGAGACAAAACAAGGATCACTACTGATGATGGTCTCTGAGGAGAACCCGGTATCAGCGACGTCCTCCCAATCATAACGACCACCAAAGTTCAGGCTGATCCGATCGTTCACGGCGAACAACAGGTCTCCATAGATCGCGAAGTTCTCTGTTTCCGCGGCGCGATCCTGGATCAGGCGCACCGAGGTTCCAGGCGGATCGATGACCGCACCGAACTGGGTCACATCAAAGATCTGATCGGACCCAGAGACCAAGTCCTCGTTGAAGTAATAGCCGCCAATCCATCCTGTCAGCCTCTCATAATCAAAGATGGCTCGGGCGTCGACGGTGTATGTTTCCTCGTCGCGTAAGTCATCTCCCCCCAAGTTCGTGATCAGACGCTCCGTATCGTCATAGGTCGCGAGCAGGGCGCCTTTCCAATGGGGCGTGAACTGATAGGTCAGATCGGCAATAAACCTTGTGTTGTCGTTTTCGACGACACCGCCGCGTCCATCAAAGTTGATCCTATCAAAGGGATCGAAGGTGACCGACGCCGGCGACCCTGGTGCTGGACCGATGACCGCTGAACCATCACCCGCTGTGTCAAAGTCGACATACTGAAGGTTTAGCTCCACGCGAAGGTCAGGCACGGCGTTAGGTTCAATCAGGAGCTTGCCGCGCGCGGTTAATGCATCGCTTGCCCCTTCGGGTGTCATTGTCGCGCCATTGAACGTGTCGAAGTCTTGTTCACGATAATCGACCGACACGCGATAAGCGAGTTGGTTGTCGATGATCGGCCCCGTCGCCATCCCCGAAAACTGATAGGTGTCGTTGTTGCCCACCAATGCCCGCACCCTGGCTCCAAAATCATAAGAGGGGTCAGCGGACTGGATCACCACCGCGCCAGCGAGGGCGTTTCGCCCTTGTGTCGTTGATTGAGGTCCACGGAGGATTTCGACTTGGCTGACATCCCACAAATTGAATGCGCTGGAGAGCCCATTTAGAGATGCAGGCGCGCCATCGACATACACGTTGGAGGTGCGTCCTGTTCCTGCTGATCCCACACCACCACTGTTGATGCCGCGAATGGAGAAAGCGAAGGCGCCGTTTGTTTGTGTCACGTTCGCTGTACGGAGAAAGATATCTGAAAGTTCGAAAATCGCTTGCTTATCGATGAATTCATCCGTCACCACCGATACCGAGGCTTGCGTGTCTTGGAGTGACAGATTTTGCTTCGTGCCCGTCACGATGATGGTGTCGTCGTTCTTTTCTTCCAACGATGGGGTGTTGCGGGCGTCTTGGGCCACAACGACGATGGAGCCGCTGGCCGTGGTGGTGGTTGCTAAACCTGCTGGGGTCAAAAGGCGGTCGAGTGCAGCTTGCGCTGTGTGATGCCCATCAATCGGCGCCGTGGTCTTCCCCACGGTCAGCGTGTCCGGAGCGATGATCGTCACGCCATAGGTTTGGCCAATGGTCACCAGCGCTTCTTCAAGCGGCTGCGGCGCAAGCTTGATGGTTTGGCCATCCTTGGGCTGGGCAAGGCCCGTGCTCGCGAAAAGCGCGATCACGGAACAAGACGTCCCGATCAGATGGCGCGCACGCGCGCGAATGATTGATTTGGACCCCATGGAAACCACCCTTCAAGCAGATAATGCAAATCGATCTTAATTGCAGTCACTGTGAAGACGCGCTGGCCTCTTAAATTGTCACATCGGCGTTCATCTTTTCCTAGGCAACCCACGACAGGTCGAGATGGTCTCCGCGATTAAAGAAGGGCTGCAGGGCCTGGTGATCGGGACCCGCGAGATCTCGGCGGAGCTGTCCCGGACGCCGCTGCCCGAGGATCAGCCGGTAAGTTCGCCGGACTTCATTTCGGCGATCATGACCCATAGCGGGCGATTCATTCCTGTGTTCGCTGCAGCCATGGCCATCGACTTCTTCATGATCTGGTCGCTCCTCCTGGTTCTCACTTTGAAAGCC
>JBCCBY010000217.1:0-5307 GCA_039033795.1 Pseudomonadota bacterium
AGAAAGCGCAAGGAAGAGACCGGTGACGATCACACCCATCAGCATAGCGCCGACCGCCGAGAGTGCCGCCGCCGTACCAGCAATCATCCCAACAAAGAGATAAACGACGACCGGGCCAAGGATCGGCAGGAGTGATGGGATGATCATCTCCTTGATCGCCGCACCGGTGAGAAGGTTCACAGCCTGGGCGTAGTCAGGTTTTTCGGTGCCTTCCATAATACCCGGCTTCTCGCGGAACTGTCGGCGCACCTCTTCCACAATGGCCGCAGCTGCCCGTCCAACGGCTTGCATGGCGAGCGAGCCAAAGAGGAAAGGAAGAAGACCGCCCGCAAAAAGACCCACGATCACATAGGGGTTGATGAGGGAGTAATCCGGAACAATCCCCTCAAAGAACGGATAGGTTTCTGGATGGGCGGCAAAGTACCGGAGGTCCTCTGCATACGCAGCGAAAAGCACCAACGCACCAAGGCCTGCTGAACCAATGGCATAGCCCTTGGTGACCGCTTTGGTGGTGTTCCCGACAGCATCAAGAGCATCGGTGGTGTCGCGCACCGACCCTTCAAGTTCCGCCATCTCGGCAATACCGCCGGCATTGTCCGTAACAGGACCAAAGGCGTCGAGGGCAACGATCATCCCGGCAAGGGCCAACATCGTCGTCACCGCGATCGCGATGCCGTAAAGGCCTGCAAGATTAAACGCTCCGATGATGCCGAAGATGATGATGATCGCTGGCAGCGCCGTCGCTTCCATCGAAACGGCCAAACCTTGGATCACGTTGGTACCGTGCCCACTTTCCGATGCAGCAGCCACTGATTTCACCGGACGGAAGCCCGTGCCCGTGTAGTACTCCGTGACCCACACAATCGCTCCCGTCACCACAAGGCCAAGAAGCCCGCAGATGAAAAGGCTGAAGCCATTAAAGGTCCGCACACCTTCACCGCCAAGGCCGGCGATTTCGTAGTCCTGTTGGAAGCCCGTCACGAGCGAGGTGACCAGAAGAAGGGCAACGATCGACATGGCACCGGTCGCGATCAGGCCTTTGTAAAGCGCGCCCATCACATTGGTCGAACCCTGGCCGAGCTTCACGAAATAGGTGCCGCCGATGGAGCTCAGGATACAGGCGCCACCGATCGCGAGCGGGTAAAGCATAAAGCGCTGAACCGCCGAGAGGCCATCACCCTCGACCATCGGAACACCCGCAAAGAGGATTGAGGCGAGCACCATGGTGGCAGCGATCGTCACAACATAGGTTTCAAAGAGGTCCGCCGCCATGCCCGCGCAGTCACCAACATTGTCGCCGACATTGTCGGCAATGGTGGCGGCGTTGCGAGGATCGTCTTCAGGGATGCCTGCTTCGACCTTACCAACGAGGTCACCGCCCACATCCGCGCCTTTGGTGAAAATACCGCCGCCCAGACGGGCAAAGACTGAAATCAGCGAAGCACCGAGGGAGAGCGAGACAAGGCCGTTGACCACCTGGCGGCTCGACTCGTCCATGCCGAACAGCCCCGTCAAAAGGAAGAAGTAAACAGCAAGCCCAAGAAGCGCGAGGCCCGCCACCAGCATGCCGGTCACCGCGCCTGCTTTAAAGGCAATGTCCAGGCCATGCTGCAGACCATTGCGCGAGGCCTCTGTTGTCCGGACGTTGGCGCGGACCGAGATCAGCATGCCGATAAAGCCTGCCGCACCGGAGAGAACGGCGCCAAGAAGAAACCCAACCGCTGGCACCCAGTCTCGGAAGAGAAGAAGAAGCGCCACCATGACCACGGCACCGACAATACCAATCGTGATGTACTGTCGCCGCAGATAGGCCGAGGCGCCTTCTTGGATCGCCGCTGCGATCTCTTGCATCCGCGCGTTACCCGCCGGTGCCGCAAGAACGGATTGGGTGGTCACAACGCCGTATCCCACGGCGATAAAGCCCGCCACGATGACGAGCAGCAGCGAAAAGATCATAGAAACTCCCTCGACCCTTGCATCCGGGCGCGTGCCGCGCCGGTTTTCCGGTCGCCTCTACAGAGGTTGCGCATGAAATCAATGCGTAGGAACGCGTTGTTGGCGAGGCTTAGCCGCGGCAACGCGACCAAAGCGCCCCAACTGCTCCCGCAAGGAGCATAAGCGGCGCAGCGGGGGGCACGGGCACCGGGTTGAGATCGATCTGACCAGCCGACGTGTTCACCGACAACGCATAGGCCGCATCAAAGGGATCGAAACCGCTGAAATTCCCACTGAGGGCAGCGCCAATGACGTAGGACCCCGGGCCAAGCGATGTCCCGAACGCCTCGGTCACGATGCGGTCATTGCTCGTCTGGGAAACCGGCGCAAACTTGACAATGATAAGGTTTTGCGGATCCCCATTGCTGTCGGCGGAAAAGACATTCAGATTCAAAATGATGCTGCTTCCCACCAGACCCGTCGTTGTGAAAACGGCCTCCAGCGCGATCGTTTCCAAAAACGCGCCGTCGGGAATGGTCAGGGTGTATGCATCTTGGGTGTCAGCGGAACCCGACTGAAGACCCAGCGAGCCTGTATGAACAAGCCCATCAGCAGGCACGTTACCGAGGATTAGCGGGTCGTTGTTGCTGGATTGATCCGTGTCACCTTCGTTCAGTATTAACGGCGCGGCATGCGCGGAACCCAAAAGAGCACCAACCAACAAAAAAACGAAAAAGATCGTCCGCTTAAAAGACATAAGAAGACCCCCGAACCACAGCTTTACGTTAACCTATTTGCCTATCGCCTTCAATAGATGGGGTCCCGCGATCGCAGCGGATGAGTTGCCCATCGCCTCAGACAACAGCATAAACTCAAAGCTTTAGGGGGTGGGCTTGCCCATCCCCCCGCGTGCCAGGACCAAGGAGCCCTCCACCAATGAGCCAACTCGCCACGCCCTTTACCCTTCCCTGCGGCACCGTGATCAAAAACCGCTTCGCGAAGGCGGCAATGACCGAAAAGCTGGCCGACGCTGACCAGCTTCCCAACCCGCGCCACATGACCCTCTATGACACATGGGCGAAGGGCGGCACGGGACTTCAGATCACCGGCAATGTGCAGGTTGATCGGCACCATCTCGAAGATCCCGGCAATGTCGTGATTGATGGTCCGCAGGATGAAACCCAATTGGCCGCGTTCAAAGAATGGGCGGCAAGGTCTCAAGCCCATGGCGCGGTGACGATTATGCAGATCAGCCATGCCGGCCGACAGACCCCAGCGAACGTTAATCCAACACCCCTCGCCCCATCGGCCATTGCGTTGGGTCTGCCTGGCGGCACCTTTGGCAAACCGCGGGAGATGACGACCGCCGATGTGGACAATGTCATCGACCGCTTTGTCCATGCCGCGAAGATTGCAGCAGAGACAGGGTTTTCGGGTGTGCAAATTCACTCCGCCCACGGCTATCTTCTGTCGGCCTTCCTCAATCCACTCGCCAACCAGCGCACCGATCAGTATGGGGGCGCACTCGAGAACCGTGCGCGCGCCCTTTTGACCATCGTTGAGCGGATCAAAGCGTCAGCTCCCGAAGGGTTTATTGTTTCGGTGAAGCTCAACTCTTCAGATTTCCAGAAAGGTGGTCTGACCACAGATGATTCTCTGACGATTTGCGAATGGCTAGCGGAGCGGAACGTCGATCTGTTGGAAATCTCAGGCGGCAATTATGAGCAACCCGCCATGATGGATCTCTCCGGCCTTGAAAAGCGCTATGAAGAAGGAAAGCGTGAGAGCACAAAAAGCCGCGAAGCCTATTTCCTGACCTTCGCTGAGGCCGTTCGCCAGCGTAGCCAACTGCCGCTCATGGTGACTGGAGGTTTTCGAACGAAAAAGGGCATGGAAGACGCTCTAGCGAGCGGGGCGACTGATTTGATTGGTGTTGCGCGGCCACTCTGCGTGCATCCCGACATGCCAAACGCTTTTATCAGTGGGGATATGAACCAGGTGCCGTCCTATGAAAAACAGCTCTCGATTGGCCCGGGCATTTTAGGGCCCCAATCGAGCTTGACAATCATGCGAACACTGAATGGCTTCTCTTCGGTTGCGTTCTTTTACGAGAACATCAATCGATTGGCGGACGGCGCCTCTCCCAAAACCGAGATGAACATCTTTTTGGCCTTTCTGCGGACACAAGGCGCTGCATCCAAAAAAGCAAAGGCTCTCAAGGCCGCCTGATGACTCGAATGATGCGCTTACTGATCGCAACTCTCGTCATGTGTCTGTGGGCCTCACCAGGGCTGGCCAATGATGACGATGACGAGGCGGAGCTGAGGCCTTCTGCGCCAGATATCCTTGACCCCAGGGAACAAGCCGACCTGCACGATGCGTGGCTAGAAGAACGTCTTGACACGATCATTCCCATGATCATGCGTGAGCAAGGCATTGATATGTGGATCCTTATTGCACGGGAGTATATGGAAGACCCTGTGGTCGCGACGATGTTGAATGCGACGAGCATGCAGGCACGCAGGCGAACGATCTTGGTCTTTTTCGATCGTGGTCCTGATATAGGGGTCGAAAGGCGGACTGTCAGTCGGTATAATCTTGGTGCGTTGTTTCAATCCTCTTGGACTCCCGAGGACCAACCCGATCAATGGGCTCGATTGGTCGAAATCATCAGCGAACGAAACCCAAGGAAAATTGCGCTTAACACATCGCCTAGAAGTGCCTTCGGTGATGGGCTTACTTATTCTCAGTACAATTCTTTAATTAGCACTCTTCCTAACCGGTACCGCCGCCGCGTTGTCTCTGGTCATGAACTCTCCATCCGATGGTTAGAAACGCGCCTACCGGCCGAGATGGAGATGTACCCGGAGATTGGACGCCTTGCCCATGCTATTATTGGGGAAGCGTTTTCCAATGACGTCATCACACCGGGCATAACCACCGTTGACGACGTGGTGTGGTGGTATCGCCAACGGATCGTCAAACTGGGTGTTGTGCCATGGTTCCAGCCAGCTGTGTCGATCTTTCGCCAAGGAACCGAAGGCGAACTTAAGGGCGAATCGGTGATCCTCCCCGGCGATATGCTGTGGACGGATCTTGGGATTACCTATCTTGATCTCAACACAGACACCCAACACCTCGCTTATGTTCTTCGTGCGGGGGAGACTGATGCGCCTGAGGGGCTGAAAGCTGGATTGGCGGCGTCCAACGCAGTCCAAGATGCGGTCACCGATAGTTTCGAGCTTGGGATCAGTGGCAACGATGTCTTACGCCGTGCCCGCGCTCGGGCTCTAGCGGAAGGTCTTCAGCCTACGATTTATACCCATGCGATCGGTTTGCACGGGTTAAATTTAAAGCCATGTAGTTGACGAG
>JBCCBY010000218.1:0-5297 GCA_039033795.1 Pseudomonadota bacterium
CACGGACCCAGCCCATGAGCAACATCAGCTTTGGACTGAGGCGCGCACCAATCATTACTGGTTTGACCTCAACCGTCAGTGGCTCCTGACGACCCAGCCTGAGGCGCGTGCCTGGGTGACAAACTGGCATCGTTGGAAGCCTCAAGTGACCACGGACTTTCACGAGATGGGGAGCAATGCGACCTACTACTTTCACCCAGGTGAGCCCAAACGGTTAAACCCGTTGATTCCCGAGCAATCGCGCAACTTGGCCAAAGACATAGCGGAGCATCACCGCACATTTCTCGATAGCGAAGCGCGGCTTTATTACACCGAACAGCGTTTCGACAACTTCTATGTCGGAAAGGGATCCACCTACCCGCAGATCAATGGCAGTGTAGGCATCTTGTTCGAAGTCGGCGCAGCGCGCGGCGGGTTGATCGAGTCGCCCAACGGCTTGCGTGATTATGGTGACAACATCCGTACACATTTCCGCACCACACTGAGCACCATCGACGGTACCCTGGCACGAAAAGAAGCGATCGTCAGCTATCACCGTTCATTCTTTGAGCTGGCGATCGACAACGCGGCCGAAGATCCTATCAAGGCCTATGTCCTCACGGCGCAGGGCGACCGCACCCGCCTGGGCCGGTTCCTTGATGTTTTGCAGCGTCACGACATTACCGTGCACCGTCTCAACGAGCCGGTCGAAATCGGTGAGCACATCTTTAACCCTGACGGTGCCTTTGTTGTCAGCCTTGACCAGCCTCAATATCGAATGATCCGCGGGATTTTTGATCGGGTGACCGCGTTTGACGAGTCGGTCTTTTATGATGTCAGCGGATGGACGCTGCCCCTTGCCTATGATCTTGATTATGCCCCGCTTGGGGTGCGTCCGGACGAAAAGCAAAAGATCGGACGCTTCACGACGAGCCTTTTGGGCGAAACACTCCCCGTGCGTCCCCACAAAGCCAAAGCAATGCTTCCACCAAAAGCAGGTTATGGGTATATCATTCCTTGGTCCGATCATTTGGCACCAAGGGCCATTTACCGCTTGCTGCGTGAAGGACTTTTGGCCCGAGCAGCGATGGAAGATTTCACCATTCGGACGACCAGCGGTGTGAAGAGCTTTACGGCTGGTGCCGTGTTCGTTCCGCTTCAGGGTCAGACCATCGATGCTGCTCGGGTGCATCTGTTGGCGCGCTCGGTCGCTGCGCAGGAGGGTGTACCCGTCATCGCTGCGATTTCTGGTGGCGGCGACACCGCGATCAAAGCCGTGGGCGGACCAAGTTTTCGGTCGCTCACCAAGCCCAGCGTCTTGCTCCTTATGGATGGTGGAACCTCCCGCTATGACGTGGGTGAAGTTTGGCATCTTCTCGACCACGAGATGGAAATTCCAGTGACCCTCCGGCGCCTCAGCGAGCTCAACCGCGTGGATTGGTCTCGCTACACGCATGTTGTCTTACCAGGTGGGAACGGACGCTTTGATGAGCCAACAATCGAGCGCGTTAGCCAATGGATGAGAGAACAGGGAGGAACACTGATTGCCCTGCGGCAGTCGGCGATCTGGGCGCAAGACACCTTCTCCGATGCCAAGCAGGCGGAGGACACGGAGGAAAGCACGCCAGACCAAGAGTATGAGCGATTTGCATATCGATCGATGCAAAGCAACGATGCGCGCCACATCATCGGTGGCGCGATCGTGGCGACCGATCTCGACACAACGCATCCCCTTGGTTTTGGATACGCCGATCGTCTCCTGCCTGCTCATCGCAACACAACGTCTGTGCTCAACTGGCCGCAGGACAATCCTTATGCGGTGGTCTCTGCCTACGCGAAAAAGGACGTGGTTTTGAGCGGCTATATTTCAGATCGCCGGCAAAACGAAATGGCAGGCATGCCAGCCGTCATCGCCGAACCCGTGGGAAGAGGCCACCTTATCCTGATCACTGATAATCCTGTTTTTCGCGGGACGTTCCTCGGCACCAACAAGCTGCTGCTGAACAGTCTCTTCTTCAGTGATATGATCGATCGCCCAAGAACGAATGAAGAGGAACAGTCTGTTGACTAAGTCGTCGTCAAGACAGCGCCGTTGCCGCGATGTCTTTCATGGAAACCGAACCATCGGACAGTGTCGATGGATCCATCGTGGCGCCGGCGATAATCAGCTTTTTTGACACCATAAACTCCGGCGGGCAGTTGACCGCGTCCACCGCAATCAATCGGTTGTTTTGCAGGTAAAAGACAGCGAATTTTCGTTCATCAATCTGGCCTCTGATGACAATTTGGTCGTGGCCTGATGAAAGTCCTGCGATTTGGAGCTTGAGATCGAACTGATCTGACCAGAACCAAGGACAGTCTTCGGGCGGCCTCGGTTTCCCTAGGATAGCTGCGGCCGCTTGTTTGCCCTGTTCGATGGCGTTGTGCACGCTCTCCAGGCGGCCCTCACGGTTGAAGTGTACGATCTCTCGCCGGGTGCAGTCCCCCGCCGCGAAAACCCAAGGATCACTGGTGCGGGCATCTCTATCGACGACAATACCATCAGCACACTTAATACCAGCTTTTGCAGCGATTTCATCATTAGGGAGAATACCAACGCCGATCAGCACACTATCGGCGGGTATGACCTCCCCATCATCAAGGCGAACGCCGGAAACAGAGCCTTCACCCTCCACAGCCAAAGTGGTCACACCTGTCCTTACATCGACACCTTCAGCACGATGAACATCTTCGTAAAAGGCACTGATCGTCGGTGAGGTAACCCTTTCAAGGACGCGCGGGGCACGTTCAAGCACAGTGGCTTCCAGACCCAATTGACGGGCCACGGCGGCGGCCTCGAGGCCGATATAACCTGCGCCGATGATGACCAGCCTCTTTCCTGGCTTCATATGCGGCTGCATCGCCTCCACGTCACGCAATGTGCGAAGGTCGAAGACGCCGTTCAGCTCAACACCGGGAAGAGGTAGCGCGCGCGGGCGGGATCCCGTCGCCAGGATGAGCGCGTCATAGGAGACGGTATCTCCGTTGCTGACAGCCACGGTTCTTTCGGCGGTGTCGATCGTCTCAACCGATAGACCAAGACACAGTTTGACGTCTTGCTCGGTGTACCAATCTTGGGATTTAAAAAAGAGTCGTTCCTTCGCCAATTCGCCCTTCATATAAGCCTTTGACAGAGGCGGGCGTTGATAGGGCAGAGCGTCTTCGTCACCGATCAGCGTGATCGAACCCTCGAACTTTCCCAGCCGCAGCGATTGGATTGCCTGGGCTGCGGCTTGGCCGCCTCCAACCACAACAACCGATTGAATGTCAGCAGGATCGAAAGAGCTTGTCATCCGCGCCAGCTAGCGCGGCTTGGCCCGGTCGCCAAGCGGTCGCAGCCTATTTCCGTTTCAACCATCGAACGAGACCGCTATCCCTCGGTGCGCAACGATCAAAAGTGTGAGGACATCATGAAAATTGAAGGCACGGGAGCAATCGTCACAGGAGGCGCATCGGGTCTTGGCGAAGCCACGGTCCGTCTTTTGGTTGCCCATGGCGGCAACGTCCTGATTCTCGACCGCGACGAAGCCAAGGGTCATGCTTTGGCAGAGGAACTGGGCGATTCCGCTCAGTTTATGATGGCCGATGTCACCGACGAGGCCTCTGTTCAGGCGGCCACCGACCATGCGGTGTCGACTTTCGGCGGTCTCCATATCGTCTGCAATTTTGCCGGTATTGCCACACCATCCAAGACCGTCGGCAAGGAGGGGCCCCATTCGCTGGACTTGTTTCGCAAGGTGATCGAAATCAATTTAATCGGGTCTTTCAATGTCTTGCGCCTCGGCGCGGAGAAAATGATGGCCAATGAACCGCTCGGCGATTCGGGCCAGCGCGGGGTGATCATCAACACCGCCTCGGTTGCGGCCTATGAGGGACAAATGGGGCAAGCCGCCTACAGCGCGTCAAAAGGCGGGATCGTGAGCATGACGCTACCGGTGGCGCGGGATCTGGGTCGTTTTGGCATTCGCTGCAACACCATTGCGCCGGGCCTTATTCACACGCCGCTTTTCAATGCGTTGCCTGAGGAGGCGGTGCGTTCGCTCAACGAACAGCCGGTCAACCCAAAGCGGCTAGGCAAGCCCGAAGAGATCGCCCGTACAGCTCAGTTCATCATTGAGAATGATTACGTGAACGGGGAGACCATCCGCGTTGACGGAGCGATCAGGATGCAACCTCGATGAGCTACACGATCACTGAACGGATTTGTTTGTTCCTGCGGCTCTCTTCAAGAGTTGTGCACTCACGAAACGGCCGCTGACGAGACTTTTCCAATACCCCAGGCTGTTCGTTTACGGTAAATCGTTGAGGGGTTGATTTCTAGGAGCCTTGCGGCTTCTTGAATATTCCCCTCCGTGACAGCCAACGCTCGTTCGATTGCTCGTCTTTCGGTGACCTGTAGCGGCTCGACGATAAGCCCATCGTCGTGAATGGCAGCCTGATCAATCGATGGCGGTCGATGATCAGCAACCGATGTACACAAGGCAAGATCGTCAGCCGTCACGTAGGTTTGAACATCAGCTGTCAGAATAACAACACGCCTGATTACATTCATAAGCTCACGGACATTACCAAACCAGTTTTGTGATGCGAGCCAAGCGCGGGCGGTGTCATCGAATTCACGGAAGCGTTTGCTCTCCTCTGCGGCAAAGCGGAGAAGGAAGTTCTGCGCCAGAAGAAGAACATCTCCGCCGCGATCGCGAAGCGGAGGCATCACAATGGGAACAACACTCAACCGGAAAAAGAGATCTTCCCTTAAGAAACCTTCACGGACGGCCTGCTCTGGCACCCGATTCGTTGCCGCAATAAAACGAATATCGGCATGCATCTCGCGCGCGTCACCCACCCGGGAATAGGTCCCCGCCTGCAAAAGCCGCAGAAGCTTGCTCTGTAGCGCCAAGTCCATCTCCCCCAGCTCATCAAGGAACAAGGTGCCGCCATCAGCTAATTCTGCAGCACCTTGACGATCAGCAATCGCGCCAGTGAATGCGCCCTTCACATGGCCAAAAACATGGCTCTCTAGCATATCCTTCGGAATAGCAGCGCAGTTTAGAATGATCAGGGGGCGGTCCGCACGGCGTGACTGTCGATGAATTGCTTCGGCAGCGAGCTCTTTACCCGTACCACTTTCTCCTGTGATCATCACGTTCGCGTTGCTTGGAGCAGCAGCTTCGATTGTTCTGAAGACAGCTGTCATCGCAAGAGACGATCCCAGAAAATCTGCGGCGGCGGGTGTTTTGCTTGTGAATGGCTCTCGCCCCGATCTTGTCTCTTGATCGGCG
>JBCCBY010000219.1:0-5262 GCA_039033795.1 Pseudomonadota bacterium
ATGTTGATCTGAAATTTGGTAAAAGCTCGCGTCAAGCAAAAATAATAGAGAGTATTGCCGATCCGCACAGAACATTTGGAGGTTTAAGCTTTGGTCCAGAGCTCGACCAGAAAATGCGGGATGATATATACGCGTTAGCTCAGAGCTTTGCGTCTATCGTAAACGCTGTTAGGGCTGCGGAAGAAGATCACCGACCGACCCAAGCATCGAGTTCGTCGAACAAAGTCTTCATAGTTCATGGTCATGATCATATTACTCGAGATTTAGTTGCATCGCATCTTCTCTCACTCGGACTGGAACCAGTTATACTTCAAGACCAAGCCAGTCGGGGGAGAACGATAGTTGAAAAATTCGAGATGTATGCGGATGTTGCTTTTGCGGTAATCCTTCTTACGGCTGACGATTTTGGTGGCGCGAACGCGGATGGAGAGGCACTGAAACGCGCCCGCCAAAACGTTGTTCTTGAGCTTGGCTATTTTTTTGGTCGATTGGGACGAGAGAATGTCGCGTTGCTGCACGAAGATGCAGTCGAACTCCCATCCGATGTGTCCGGTATGGTCTACATCCCACTCGCGAATGATGCATGGAAGGACGCACTGGGTGTGGAGCTTACAGCCGCAGGCCTCATCAAGGGAGCAACGCGCTCCGCGCCTTAAGCAACCGTAGGGTGCATTGCGCTTCGCTTCATGCACCCTACGGTTCTTTGGGGGGACCAGCCTTCGGGCGGCATTTTGATAGATTTGCCTTTCTTCCATCGGTGCCAAGACGAATAGAGCCAATCATCCATCCGTCATCCCGGAAAGCGCGGGAGCGCTAATCCGGGATCCAGGGCAGGATATTCGTTTGAGTGCTGATTGGCTTCTTTATGTTGGCCATGGGTCCCGGCTCACCGCTTCGCGGTGTCCGGGATGACGGGCCTGGGGTTAGTCAAAGTGTGCCTGCCACGGCTTGACCGTGGCATCCATCTCGAGATCTCTAGACACGGTGTTGGGCTCCACGGTCGTTGCCGTGGACAGTGCGGCGTGCGTGGATTGTCCTCTCGTCATCCCGGAACGTGCGCGAGCGCTTATCTGGGACTCAAGGGCTGGGCGATCAACTTCCCACATGGAATGATTGGTCCCTATCGGCCATGGACCCCGGATCGCCTGCGGCGTCCGGGATGACGGGGAAGGGGGCTCTAAGAGAGCGCTTGCCTCGGCTTGAGGAACTGGGCGTCACGCTCTGCGCTGCTGCAAACGCCCAAGGTTGAGCTTCTCCCCGCCCGACAAAGCCGCCCCTTGCGGCTCGTTCGACATCGTCGTCGATGGCATCACAACCTTCACCTTCAACGACACAGGCTCAACGACCAGCGGTGATAACATCGACCTTGGCGGTCTTACGGGGAAAGTCTTTGAGATCATCCCGACCGACGCCGCTGTTCCGTCTGGGTTTGCGATCGGTTCGATCACCGTGAACGAAATGCCCGTGCCGGGCGCAGCGGTCCTTTTGCTTTCGGGTCTTGCCGGCCTTGGCTTGACGAGCAAACGCCGCCGCAAAGCCGTCTCATAAGCGCCTGCGTTGGCCATGGTTTGGGGGTGCGGCGCGCTTCATTGATCGCCGCATCCTCTTGATGGCTGATGACTGCGCGATGCCGCCGTCGCCGTCCCTGAGATTGCGCATTGCGGCAGCTTTTGACACAAGTGGCTCTTTCGCTGGGTAAGGACGATCGCAGGTTTCTTGAAGCTGGGAAGGTGCAGGCGATTGTTGTTTTCTTCACCACACCAGCGATGATCCTTGTCGGCTCTCACCGACTCCCTTAGCCTTTTCACAAACATGTGAGGAGGCAGCGCATGTCAGCGATCGTTCACTTGGCGATACCAGCTGGTGATCTCGCCAAAACTGTTCAGTTTTACGTCGACGTCTTTGGTTGCTCATTGGGGAACAAAGAAGATGGCCGCTGGCAGGACGTGAATTTCTGGGGCAATGAGCTGACCTTGCATCAGAGTGCAGAAAAGCT
Organism: Pseudomonadota bacterium; assembly: GCA_039033795.1. Classification (GTDB taxonomy): domain Bacteria; phylum Pseudomonadota; class Alphaproteobacteria; order Caulobacterales; family Parvularculaceae; genus Parvularcula. The sequence continues at coordinate 1,997 of JBCCBY010000219.1, forward strand.
GCCAAGCGTTCGCCACGATGTCGATATGGGGGATGTTTTGGTCCCGCATTTCGGGGTTCATCTGACCCAAGAAGATTTCGATGCCCTCAAGAGCCGTATCGCATCAGCAGGCCTTGACTACATTGATCCGCCTTATCGGCGATTCCGAGACGACAAGTATGAACAGGAAACGTTTTTCATCAGTGACCCGAACAACAACGTTCTGGAGATCAAAACGATGAAAAATCCTGAGGTGCTTTGGCCTTAGGTCGGCCCGCAGAATCGCTCGGAAAAAGACGTAGCACCAGGCTCTAGGCGTTCATCTGCTGCTCAGCCAGGACCGAACGCGGCAGCTCAGCCCAGCGTTCAAAAAAGGCATCAAGGAGTGTCTCCATCTCCGGCTCACCGGACTCGCGGAACCGAAGGGCCGCGTTGGCGATGGAGGTGAAGCCCATGATGTCGTCTTCCCTGGCCAAACGTTCATAGCCCATCGACCAGTCGGGGAAAAGACGATTGGTCGTTTCAATATCCACCAGCGTGATGATTCCGCTGTGTTTTTGCGATGCGCGAACGCGCTTCATCACTTGATCAATGGCGCTTTGATCGCCTTCCAACACCTGGAGGAATTTGTGGCTGTGGGCGATGAGCATGCCGGTGACACCAATGGTCGTGTTCACCGCACGCGAACCAACCAGGATCTTGTCCAGCATGGCCTGATCGGGTTGTCGGCATGCGGTGCTGATATAGATAAGGCGGCGCATCATTGCCTCCATAAAACCAGCGGACGATAGAGCTATTCCCTCAACGATCCGTTACTTTATATTGGTTCTTCTTGGCGTGGTTGATTCCCAATCATGTTGACCGCGTTCCCAAAGACGGGTTCTTCTGGGCAAACGTGTCGGGGATGGATGTGATGACAACAAAGCGATGGCAATCACTTGCGCTCGTGGCCATGGCAGCTTGTGCGAGTACGGAAGGTCAGCAAGATGCTCTGCATCCGGAAACGTTACAGTCCGGGGGTGCACGGACGCCGCTTCAGCAGCGCTATGATGTTCTTCACTATGAGCTGGAGCTGGAGGTCGATCCCAATTTGGAGCGGATCGATGGAACCATGGCGATCCGTCTCAAGGCTATCGCGCCACTCCAAAGGGTTGAGCTAGACCTTGATCCTCGGTTTGATCTCGGTACGGCGCAGCAGGGCATACAGGCGATTGATGTCGAGCGCGATGAGGACAAGGTCAGGCTGTTGCTCAAGCAACCTTTGGCTCAAGGTGATGTCACAACAGTCTCGCTGTCCTATGGCGGTGAGCCTTATGAGGCCGAAAACCCCCCTTGGGATGGCGGCTTTGTGTGGGAACGAACGAAAAACAACGAGCCTTGGTTGGCAACAGCAGTCCAAGGTCGGGGCTGCGATCTCTGGTGGCCGTGTAAGGATTATTACGGCGACAAGCCGGACGAGGGCATCGACTTCATTGTCACGGTCCCACAACCCCTTGTGGTGGCCATGAACGGTGTCCTTATTGATCAAACGACAACGGCCGGCCTGACAACATATCACTGGCGATCGCCATCGCCGCATACAGGTTACGCCATCGCCCTGAACGCGGGTCCTTTCACGCTGATAAATGATACATTTGAAAGCCGTAACGGGTCATCTTTACCGATAGCGTTCTATGCATTGCCGGAAAATTCTAAAAAAGCTCGCATGCTGATTGAAACCGATGCAAAGCCGCATCTTCGTTTTTTTGAAGACCTCGTTGGCCCCTATCCTTGGCGCGAGGAAAAAGTTGGCTTTGTTGAGACGCCGCATTTGGGCATGGAGCATCAAACGATCAATGCTTATGGGCAGGGCTACAAACCCAATGTCTACGGATTTGATTGGCTTATGCACCATGAACTTGCTCATGAGTGGTTCGGTAATGCCATGACCCATGCCCGGCCGGAGGATATGTGGCTACACGAAGGATATGCGCTTTACATGCAGCCTCTCTACACGAGGGCAACACGGGGGGAAGCGGCATTTCGTCAGCATATGGAAGAAACCTATCGGCAGATTGAGAACATCGATCCTGTTGTCGTTCCCGGTGCACCTCACATCGATGCTGCAATCAGCAACTCGGATGTCTATTATAAGGGAGCATGGACGCTCCATACGCTGCGATGGTTGGTTGGAGAGGATGCCTTTTGGCGCGCAACCCGCCGGTTGGTTTATGGCACGGCCACGCCTTGGCAGGGTTTTGGTCCGTGGCCAGGCTATCGATCGACGGCTGACTTTACTGCTATTTTGTCGGAGGAGGCCGGACAAGACCTATCCGGGATCATCGGCGCTTACCTTTACCTTGCTGACCTTCCATCGCAGTTGATCGAGCGACGTGACGACGAGCTGCGTTTGTCGTGGGAAAACACCGGACCTTACGCATTTCATCTGCCTGTTCCCATCGCGGTCACCGGCCGTTTGGTGATCGTTTCCATGGAGGGGGGTGAAGGACGGCTTAAGGTCGGCAAGGATGCCAACGTCGTGATTGACCCCGAAGCGCAGATCCTGCGCCGGCGTTCTGCCGATAAGTCTATAGATTACAGAAGCTAAGCACTTTTTCGAACAAGCCCTTGGTGTTCTATCGCGGGTCGTTTACCTTCATCACAAGGTGTCTTCTTGAGGCGCGTTGGTGATCCCTCGTGATGGGCCCCAACGAAGCCGGGGTCAGGTGGGTCATGGACAACATCGACGATGAATTTTTTGATGAAACCGACGGCGACTTCGATGAAGGTGCCCATGTTGAGCGTGAGCGTATCCAAAACGCGGTGGCTGAACTCTATGAGTACATCGCCCGGGCCACCTGGGACAATTATGACTCCCGGTACTTCCAAGACCTGATCGATGATGCGCGCGATGAAATCAAAGACCGCAACTTCTCCTTCGTCGACCAAGGCAACGGTCTTTTGACAATTGAGCGCCGGATCTTTGTGACGCTGTTCACGGGTATCCCTGTGTGGCTCTCGATTGCCGGCGGTGCCCTGACCCTCGTTTTGGCTTGGATTGTTGTCTACGGTGGTTGGAGCTCACCCGCCGAATCGGACATGTCGGCGTTCTTGGTCTCGTTATCAGAGCCGAACGTATCCGCCGACAATGTTCTGAAGAAGATGTCGGTGATGGTCGGTGCCTCTGGCGCCGTCGCGGTGTTGATGATGGCGGCGGGGGTGGCTGTCCGTCGTGGCGCGCTTGCTTCGCCAGGGGGAGTCGTCGCCGAGGTAGTCGACGCCCCCGGCTTGGCCACCAGCGTAGAGGC
>JBCCBY010000220.1:0-5251 GCA_039033795.1 Pseudomonadota bacterium
ATGACATCGCCGCGACGCTTGATGCGATGATCGGCGGGGGTGATGAGGCGGCGCAGCGGGCGGCGGATCCGGGTTTGGGTCCTACACCAACATGTCGGCCCTCGGACAGGTACCGGTGGAAGTGCAGGTCGTTCTTGGCCGAGCGCGCCTGCCGATTGGCAACATTTTGAAGCTTGGCCGCGGCGCCGTGGTCGAGATCGATCGCCGTGTCGGTGAGCAAGTCGAAATCCACATCAACCACCGCCCCGTAGCGCGCGGAGAAATCGTGATCGTCGATGACGATCGCCTCGGTGTCACCTTGACGGAAATTATCACCAACGCAGCGAACCTGCACTAACGCAAGAGAGAGCATGACCCGGCTAGCGATAAACGCAGCCTTGTCGACCTTGATTGTTGTGGCCCTGATGATCGGGCCAGAAGCGGCGGCCCAGTCCGTCACGCTTGATCTCGGCGACGAAGGATCTTCCTACTCCGGACGGCTGATCCAGCTGTTCTTGGGCGTCACTGTGCTCAGCCTCGCACCGGGCATTTTGGTGATGACGACGTCGTTTATCCGTGTCGTGGTCGTTTTTTCGCTCCTTCGTTCAGCGATTGGTCTTCAGCAAGCACCGCCGAACGTGGTAATGATTTCGCTCGCTTTGTTCCTCACCGGTTTCATCATGGCGCCGACCTTTGAGGAGAGCTGGCAAAAGGGCCTCTCGCCGCTGCTGGAAGAGCAAGTCGACACCGTCACCGGACTTCGCCGGGCATCCGCGCCGCTCCAAGAGTTTATGGCACGCCAGACCGAGGACGAAGACCTTCTCTTCTTTGAAAGCCTCGCGGCACGCCAACAGGCAGAGATGCCTGACGATGGTCTACCATCGGGGATGATGACGGACGAAGAGGTGCAGATGCTGCTCGATCCTTCGGTTGAGGATCAATTGGCGCTGCCGCCGCTCACCACCCTTATCCCAGCGTTTATGATTTCTGAGCTCACCCGCGCGTTTGAGATCGGTTTTCTGCTGATGATGCCTTTTTTGGTCATCGACCTCGCTGTTGCCGCAATTCTCATGTCCATGGGCATGATGATGCTCCCCCCGCAAACCGTGTCGCTTTCGATGAAAGTGATTTTCTTCGTTCTCGTCGATGGCTGGCGTCTCCTGTCGGAGAGCCTCGTCATGTCATTCTTTTAGGTCTTCACCATGGCTGCAACCAGCACGATGCCCGCGATTCAAATGCGTGATGAGGTCGACACCCTCACCGGTCCTGAAAAGGTCGCGGTGATGTTGCTCACCCTCGGCGAGGAACAAGCAGGCCCTCTTCTTGAGCGGATGGATGACAGCGAAGTCCGGATCGTGACCCGCGCGATGGCGGCGTTGGGTTCGATCAAGGGCGATGTGCTCGAGGAACTCATTAGACGGTTTACAGAGCAATTTGTTCAAGGCGGATCGATTATCGGATCGGCCGATTCAACAGAGCGGATGCTCCGCAGCTTCCTGCCAGCAGATCGCGTCGTCGAGATCATGAACTACATCCGCGGCCCTGCGGGCTCCACCGCATGGGAGAAAATCGGCATGGTCGATAACTCCATGCTGGCCAAATACCTTCAGGGCGAGCATCCGCAGACCGTGTCTGTGGTTATTTCGAAGATTGATCCCGATCAGGCATCCGCGGTGCTGGCCGATCTCTCGGAGAAAATGGTGTCGGACGTCCTGAAGCGGATGATCAACATGAATTCGGTGACGGATGACGTGCTCGCTGATATCGAGGAAATGCTCCAGCGTGACCTTCTCATGAATGTGAAGCAGGCAGGCGATACCAACAACCTCAACCACATGGCCGAGATCTTCAACCGCACGGAGTCGGAACGTTCGGATACGCTTCTTCAGACACTGCGGGAGGATCACGAGGACGAGGTGCATCAGATCAAGCAGCTGATGTTCACCTTCGACGATCTGATGCAGCTTGATCCGCATGCACTTCGGACGGTTATCCGTGCAATCGAAAGCGATGTGCTCACGCTGGCGCTTAAGGGCTGTGATACCGAGACCCGCAACAAGGTCGTCTCTAATCTTTCAGAGCGTGCACGGACCATTCTCCAAGATAACATGGACACACTCGGACCGGTTCTGATGCGCGATGTGGAAGCCGCGAAGGCGACCATGGTCCGCAAGGCCAAAGAGCTTTCCGAAGCAAATGTGATCATCATCGAGCGCGGCGGCGAGTCGCAAAGTCAGATGGTCTACTAACAATGCGTGACCCCGATGCTGTCCTCCGGGCATTCAAGCAGCGTGCGGATGAAGCGGCTCGCCGGGTCGCTGATTTGCGCATGGCGCGGGAAAAAGCGATTCAAGACCAGGTTGATGCCCTTCGCTCTATCGAAACCGCCTTTGACAGCGTGACGGGCAGCCAGGACGCTCAGCCTTCAGCCGGTCGTTACGCCCGCCATGCCCTCAATCACGCAGCCCACATGCGTGATGTGGTCGAGCACATTGCGCGGCAAGAAGACGAAGCTCGCCGAGCTTTGCATGAACTCTATGCCGATCAAAAACGCTTCGAGATCTATCTGGCGCAACGTCAGCGTAAGGCGGACGCGGTAGCGAGAATGAAAGACGAAGCAGCGCTCACGGAACTGGCGAGCTTGCTGCACGAACAAGAGCGACGGAGCAGGTATGAGCATTGAGGCTCTGCAAGGCGTGGGTGTGACGGATCGAGGCTTCACGTCCGTGAAGACGGCGATCCAAAACGCCGCGCGGGATTCTGGCCTCGACTTCGATTTGATGCTTGGCGTTGCCAAGCGCGAAAGCTCGCTCCGTCCTGATGCGCAAGCATCAACATCATCAGCCTCGGGGCTTTTTCAGTTTATTGATCAAACCTGGCTTGGTGCGTTGAAGGAGCATGGCGAGGCCTTGGGCCTTGGCGATGTGGCCGCGGACATCACTGCCAGCGGTCAGGGATTTGCGGTCGATGATCCTGAGCGGCGACAAGAGATTTTGGATCTGCGCTTTAAGCCCTCGGTGGCGGCGGGCGTTGCCGGGAAAACACTCGCAGCAGCGAAAGACCGTCTGAGTTCCGCGTTGGGGCGCGAAGCATCAGGCACCGAAGTCTATATGGCACACTTCCTGGGAGAGCGCGGCGCCGCGCGGATGCTGCAAGCAGGGGACGGGGCGTTGGCCGCGTCGGTTGATCCGCGAGCAGCGCAAGCCAACCAGCCGCTATTTTACGATGGATCACGGCCCCTCACCGTCGCTGAGTTCAAGGGCAAAATCGCCCTTGGCCTCGGTGACGAGGGCCAGGCACAAAGGCCGACAACTGGTGTGGGCACCCCTTCTGTGCGGGTGCCCTACCGTCCGCCAACGGACGCCAAGGGCGAAACCTATACGTCCGTGCCATCAGCCTTGCTGGTGAGCGCGCCCCCAAACGGTGGATTGCCCCATCAGCTGTTCTCCACCATCCTTGAGATGGAGGCAGACTTTATCTCTGGCGCTGAAGCAGATCCTCTGACATCGGACCAAGAGAAGGCGGCCGAGACCTGGCGCGATCGCTCCAACACCTCCGCCTAAGCGAGGCCGAAGGCTGCCAGTATGTCATCCAGCCGCAAGATGACAAACAGCAAGATCGCCAAATTGGCAAAGGGGATTATAGCAAGGCTCCAAAGGATCGTTTCGATCACGGATGATGTGACCATCCACACAAGCCCGATCGATAAGAGCACCGATATATAGAGGTCGATGCAGATCTGACGGCCCCAATACGACTGCAGCATGCTTCGCAGCGCTTTAAAGAAGTTCTCCCGCACCGCAGAGACCAACGAGTAGGTGCAAAAGCTCAACCACATCATGATCAACAGCCAACGGATGACCCCGACGCTGCTGTCGACGCGCAAGAGATCATTGTCCCACTGGGTGACCAGGGCGATCACCACGTAGAGGGCAAATCCGCACCAAATTCCGACATGTACCATACCGTGTTCCTCTTGATTTCACTTGACCTGGAGGCACTCAGCACCCAAAAGTAATCAAAACAATTACCTGGATATCATAAAGGTCATGGACTTTGCCTCCGTCCTTGCGTCTCAACGACGGGCTCGTCGGCTTTCTCAGGCGCAATTGTCATCCTTGTCGGGGGTCGCGCAGCGCCACATCAGTTTTCTTGAGACCCGGCGATCGCAACCGGGCCTGCGATCGGTGGAAAAGCTGTCCGTGGCACTCGATCTCGATTTTGCGGACACCAACGCGCTTTATACCGCCGCCGGCTTGGCGCCCCCAAGAACAGAACTCGCCTGGGAGTCCGACGCCTTTGCGCCGGTGCGCGCTGTTGTCCGCCAGATGCTGACGCGGCACGATCCTTACCCCGGGGTGGCGATGAACGCGTCCGGCGATATTCTGCTAGCGAATGATGGGATCAAAAGCGTGATGGCTTGGCTGTATGCTGATGAAAAGCCCTTTTCGCTGGCCAATCTTTACGATCTGACGTTCCACCCCGATAGTTTGCTGCGCTTTATGCTCAACCCGCAGGAGGTGCTGCCGCACGCCTTGAAAAGGCTTCAACAAGCCGCACAGACAAGCGACGAAGCGGCAGTCGTTTTACGGCGCGTTCGATCTTATCCCGCGGTCCAGCATTTAAAGACCTCCTCAAGCGATCAACCCCTGTCGGCAGGCAGTGTCCTCATCGAGCGTTACGCTGCTCGCGGCGCTCAGCGTTCGTTCACCGCGATGACGGCCAGTTTTGGAAGTCCCGAAGACGTCACGGCGCAGTTTCTGCGCATTCTTTTGTTCTTTCCGGCGGATGATGAAACGGCGCGGGCGTTCAACCGCTGAACAGTTTTGCGCTTTTTCGCGCCTCGCCATAAGCTCACCGAAAATTAGCCAAAGGGAGAGGCCCCATGGACGGTTTCGGAGACGTGACAATCACAGCCCAAGTGGCCGAGACAGTGGCGCGTTTGCGCGCGACCCACAAAAGCGGGAAAACCCGGCCCCTGGCGTGGCGCCGCGCGCAGCTCTTGGCGCTCAAGGCCGGTATCGCTGCGCATGAGAACGACATCGTCGACGCGCTCGCCAAAGATCTTGGAAAACCAAAGACCGAAGCGATCATGGCGGAGGTCGATTACCTGACCAAAGAAGCCACCATGGCCGTCAAAAAGATGGGCAGCTGGGTGAAACCCAAGCGCGTGGGGAGCCCACTGACGACGCTTCCCGCCTCAAGCCGGATCCAACCCGAGCCCCTTGGTGTCGCTCTCATCATCGGTGCCTGGAATTATCCTATTCAAGAG
>JBCCBY010000221.1:0-5249 GCA_039033795.1 Pseudomonadota bacterium
CTAGCACCTCGCGTACCGCACCTTTGAGCGTGAGGCGCCCATCAGCGGTTCGGGAAAACGGTGTTTGTCCGGAGCCTTTGGTGCCAAGATCCATGAGCCGGTGGCGGTCGTCACGAAATTGAGCGAAGGTAAAACCGCGTCCATCACCGATGTTGGGATTATAGTTTCTAAACTGATGACCGTGATAGGCCAAGGCCAATGGCTCTGGCAGGTTATTGGGGAAAGGTGAGAACCGCGCAAAGTGTTCAGTCCACTGCGCATCCGTGAGCTGGGATAAACCCACCTCTTTTGCTGCACGGTCATTGCGAAATCGCACGACGGCCTTGGGAAAGGCGGCTGGCTCGACCGGCGCGAAGAAGCGCGATCCGAGCGAAAGGATCGGCGCCTGGGACGTGCTCTCTTGGGTCAATCCTTAATAACCAAGACGTCGCTGTTGAAATGTGAGCGGCGCTGGATCAATGACGCGAATACCGCTGCGGTTGATCTCGAGGATGGCAAGCCCGCGCTCCACCAAACCTTCCTCGGTGAGGCGGAAGAGCCCATCAGCGCCCAAAAAACCATTGGGGTTCGTCAGCATAAACGCAGAGAATTTGTTGTCCGTGTCCATCTCCGCAAGCCTTGCGGTGATCAAGGTCGCATCATAGGCAAGCGAGGCAAGACGGGCGGGCGTTTCGCCATAGGCCGCCTCGTACCGGCGCGTAAAACCACGTGACAATTCGGGATCTGGTGCAGCAAACCAGCCGCCTTGAAGCGCTGGCTCACCGGTCAAAAGCGGATTGTTCCAGGCAGACACCCCGAGGAGCTTAATTTCTCGGACGTCGACATCGTTATACGGAAGAAGCGGAGCAAGAGCGCGCAAAAGGCGGCCCGACTCTGGTAGAAGCACAGCCTGGAAACCGTCATAGGCGGGATCATAGACCTCAAGCGGCACATCCGCACCGCCACCATACCCGCCGCCGCCATAGCTCTCCGTGGACACACCGCCGCGCCCGTCTGTCGGGACACCACGGAATTGCTCCTCAACGATCGGCCTGCTGATAGCATTGGGATCAATTCCGGTCGGACCAAAGCGCGGCGCCACATATTGCGGGATAAATCCGGGTGCAGCGTATTGCGCAAGACGTTTCGCTGGCTGGCGCATATCATCTGCATTGCGAATATAGCGCTCAGAGTGCACCAACTCTCCACCGCCTTGGAAAACATGCTCATTAAAGGCGCTGCTCACACGATCCCCGTAATTCGTGATCGGAGCAAGAAGCCCAAAACGGGCGTAACCCTGCGACAACGCATAGGAGGTCACACGCTCAATCTCCGGTTCAGGTGGGAAACTCAGAAGATAAACGCCGTCGCCTGCAACCAGGCGATCGGTCGAAAAGGCAATCACGGGGATGTCCTGCCCGCGCGCAACAGCACCAACGGCAGCAACGCTATCGGAAAGGAGCGGTCCTAAGATCACATCAGCGCCATCAGCAATGGCTTCGCGCGCGGCAGACTGCGCGCCAACAGGGGTCCCCAGCGTGTCGCCAGGGATCAGCAAAAAGCTTTCATTGCCGCTTTCAAACGCCACCATTTGCGCAGCCTTGAGCATGCTATCGGCGAGATTTTGGATGTTCTCCGACGTCGAGCTGAAGGGGAGCAAAAGGGCAACGCGCACGACATCATCTTCGACAAGATCGGGAAGCGTCACCGGTGCCTCAAGCCCCATCGGATCATCGGTGGCAATTTGTGGCTCCGAGCCTGTCGGCGATGTGGTCTCACACGCCACGAGCAAAAGCGCGAGCAGCATGGCGCCCAGGCGCGGCAACAGGTTCATCGTCGGCGATGTGGTCATGATAAAGGCTCCCAGACCTTGGCCATACCGGGGCTTGGCGACAGCCTCAACACACTTCCGGCGAACGGCAGCATGACTGTTCGTTGACCCACGCCACGGAAGCGCAGAAGCACCTGATCATGCTCGGTAAACTTTCTCCTGGACTGCACGTGGCTGCAACGCCAATTGGCCATTTGGGCGATGTCTCGTCGCGACTGCGCGAGGCATTCGAAGCCGCGGACAGAATTATCTGCGAAGACACGCGTGTCACCGGTAAGCTCCTCGCGGCCCTCGGTCTTTCTGGCAGGCCCCTCGCCGCCTACCACGAACACAACGCAGAAAGAGTTCGTCCGGGCGTGCTGCGAGAGCTCGAATCAGGCGCCGCTGTTGTGTTGGTGTCGGATGCTGGGACGCCGCTGATCTCTGATCCTGGGTTTAAACTTGTCCGCCAGGCACGCGATCGCGACGTCCCTGTCTTTAGCATTCCCGGTCCTTCGGCATTGATCGCTGCGCTCTCGATCGCCGGCGCGCCCACCGACGCTTTCAGCTTTTTGGGCTTTCTCCCCAAAGGAAGCGGCCAGCGGGCCACACTCCTCAACGGCCTTAAAGACCGCCGGGAGACGCTGGTGTTTTATGAGACCGGGCCGCGGATCGCCGCGTCGTTGCAGTCCATTGCCGGGTGCCTTGGAGAGCGGAACGTCTCGGTGGCGCGCGAGCTGACCAAACGGCACGAGGAAGTCGTCGAGGGACCGGCAGATCAGCTTGCCGCGCGCTACCGCGAGACACCGCCAAAAGGAGAGATCGTGCTCATTGTTCACCCGGCGGTCGATGCTGATGTGATCGATCTTGATGGGTTGCTCACCGAGCTTTTGAGTCGCGAGAGCTTGCGCGAAAGCGCAAGGATCGCCGCTGAGATGACCGGTCGCCCTCGCAAGGAATGCTATGCCCGCGCCCTCGAGCTCCAGAAGACGTCAAGCTGAGCGCTCTGGCCGCGCAGCGGAGGTGGTTGCTGCTGTGCTCTTGACCATCAAAGGCTATCGTTTGTTGACGACGCGCTTCAAAGCGGCTGTTGGCGAAATCGACATCGTCGCACGCCGGGGCGGAACCCTCGTCTTTGTTGAGGTGAAGCTGCGGAAAACCACCGAAGAGGCCCGTCTTGCCGTGACCACGACCAATCAACGCCGGATCAAGGCCGCGGCCGACGCCTATCTAGCCCGAAGGGCCAGCCGCACCGATCTGCCGCTTCGTTACGACATTATCGCAATGTCACCCTATTCTATTAACCATATTCGTGACGCCTTTCGGTAGAATCTGCCTAGCGATTAACGCCAACGCTCATATGTCCACCGTGCTGATTGGAGAACCATTCACCATGACCCGCGCCCTTTTGATTGTATCCCTCACCTTGCTCGCAGCTTGCGCCCAAAACCGTTCCCTTGGGGACCGCATTGATGACACCTCCGCGAGTCTCACCCTCAAGCGCAAACTGTTGTTCGAACGCGACGTGCACACGGGGGACATCGACATGACGTTTTTCGAGGGCCGCCTGCTTCTTGCCGGCACGGTTCGGTCCGAAGCTGACGCGGTGATTGTCGAGGAAAAAGCAGCCGAGATCGGGTCGGTCGACGAAGTGATCAACGAGCTCGTTGTCGGCCCCCGCACGTCGATCGCTGAGGGCTCCCGCGACACAATGATCGACCAAAGGCTGCAAACCGCTCTCTTCGCTGACACTGGCGTTAAAGCCGGAAATTACCGGGTGCTGGTCAGCCAAGGGACAGTCTATCTGCTTGGCGTGGCACAAGGACCCAATGAGTTGACCCGCGTCACCGGACAGGCCCAAGCGCTCGATGGGGTGCAAGAAGTGGTGAGCCACGTTATCTATCTGCGCGATCCACGCCGCGGAAAGTGAGCTGACCCTTGAAAATCGCGATCCAGACTGACCCGTTTCTTGGCCTTCAGATCCGCGGTGACACCACCTTTGCGCTGGCCTTAGAGGCCCAGTCTCGGGGGTTTGAGCTTTACGAGTACCAAGCTGAAAGGCTTCAGCTTCATGGCAACAAGGTCTTTGTCGAGGCCCTGCCACTTGCCGCTCTTCGCGATGAACAAGGTCAGCACGTCGAGCACGGTGCCCCCATTGTTTTGGACCTTGCCGACATGGACATCATTTTGATCCGGCAAGATCCGCCCTTTGACATGGTCTACCAAACGGCATGTTATCTTCTCGAAAAACTGCCTGATAACGTCCTTGTTCTGAACAATCCTGCGGAGATCAGGGGGGCGCCAGAAAAGCTCTTCGTTATGGACTACCCCGAGCTGATGCCGCCGACCCTGGTGACGAGCGATGAGCGTGCAATCCGGGCGTTTCGCGACGAGCACAAGGATGTGATCCTCAAACCGCTCTATGGAAACGGCGGAGCAGGTGTCTTTCGCGTCAAGCCCGAAGATGAGAATTTCAGCTCTCTGATGGAAATGTTCCTCGCGCAGAACAGAGCCCTCCCCATCATTGCCCAAGCCTATCTCAAGGAAGTGCGCGGCGGTGATAAACGGGTCCTGATCCTTGATGGTGAACCCGTGGGAGCCATCAACCGCGTGCCCGCCGACGGTGAAGCCCGCAGCAATATGCATGTGGGCGGACGACCAGAGGCTTCAGACCTGACCGCGCGCGATCTTGAAATCTGTGCGGCGATTGGGCCTGAACTGAAGCGGCGTGGTCTTGTTTTCACCGGCATTGACGTCATTGGCGGCTGGATGACCGAGATTAACGTCACCAGCCCGACAGGTATCCGTGAGCTGAAGAACTTCGGAGGGCCTGATATGGCGGCCCTTTTCTGGGATTGGTGCAAAGCCAAGAAAGCGTAAAAGGAAAGTCGTCGCAGGCTTCCTCGACTAGGCTATTGCGCGCTCGCAGGGAGCGTCAGGCGCGGCGGTGCTGTCACGAAGGGCTCAACAACATCCGTCCACACTTCGCTTTCGTCGCCGTTGTCATCATCGAACAACGCCCACCAAGGCACACCCACCTGTCCGACACCACCATAAAAGAAACCGCGGTCACGCCAGAACCAAGGCCGTTTCCATGGCTTTGGATCGATGTCCGATTGCACAAAAGCATTCGCCCAAGCCCACAGCGGTATGCCTTCGGCCGTTAAATCATAGAACCGGTCGGTGTCAGGACAACGCTCTTCATCGACCGCGCCGCCCTGAGCCGCTGTGTGAGCATACGCGATAAACCCGTCGCACAAAGGATTCCCCCCACTGACGATATAGCGCTTATAGCGTTCTGGGTGCGCATCGTGGATAGGTTGATGAACCGTATCCAGAATGCCCCGATACCGCGCTTGATCGACAAAGCGGATCGGGATGATCCCCGGTATGTTGAGGCTAACAAAGAAGTGGTTTTTCCGGCGACTACGCCACGCCCGCGTGGCAGCGCCAGAGCGTC
>JBCCBY010000222.1:0-5245 GCA_039033795.1 Pseudomonadota bacterium
GGGTCTTCCTCGCTCGGCTCCTGGAAGGGGTTGGCCATTTCCGTGAGTTGAGATGCCGCCACCGCCTTCACAATCGACTTTTTCCGTTCTGCTGAGAGGTAGAGTGGAACCATCTCAATATTCTCGCGCGCAATATACTGCCAGACATCGAGTTCGGTCCAGTTGGAAATCGGAAACACGCGCGTCGACTCACCAGGGGCTGTGCGTGTGTTGTAGATATTCCAAAGCTCCGGTCTCTGACTTTTTGGATCCCAGCGGTGATCGGCTGTCCGGAAGCTGAAGATCCGTTCTTTGGCCCGAGATTTTTCCTCGTCCCGGCGTGCACCACCAAAGGCCGCGTCAAACTTATAGTGATCAAGCGCTTGTTTCAGCGCTTGGGTTTTCATGATGTCTGTGTGCACAGCAGAACCATGGCTGAAGGGGTTCACCCCTTGGCGCACACCGTCTTCGTTCGTCCACACACGAAGTTCGACGCCGAGCTTTTCGGGCAAGGCATCGCGGAACTCGATCATCTGGCGAAACTTCCAGGTCGTATCAACGTGGAGGAGGGGGAAAGGCGGCTTGGCGGGATAGAAGGCCTTAAGCGCAAGATGCAGCATCACGGCCGAGTCTTTGCCAATCGAATACAGCATCACCGGGTTTTCGACCTCGGCGACCACTTCGCGCATGATATGGATCGCCTCTGCCTCGAGGCGATCAAGGTGGGTCATCGTGTCTGGCGAGATGAGGCCTTCGGCACGCGGGGTCTCTGCGACCTCCATGGCGTCCAAACGCTGGCTCGCTTGTTCTAGGGTTTTGTCGGTCATACCGCCCCCGTTTTTGATGCGTTCAAGCCCCTTCCCATCATTGAGGAGCTTGCGAGATATGGTGGTGAGGGAGAGGCCCGAGGTTTCACTAAGCCGCTCTGCACGGCGAACAAGCTCGTCTGTGGTCAGCATCGTGGGTCTCCCGGCACCCAAAATGCATATGATCGTGGGAAAATCAAGGACAAAATTCCTTTAATCGTGGGAAATTCCCACCGTGGCGCGCCCAAATGTGGGTCAGCGACGTGCCAGAAATCTGAGAAAACCCGCAAACTCCTCGTCCCACCGCCTTATTCGTGAGACCCACGCCAGCCCGATGACCGTTCGATTCTTATCAGCCGTGGGAAAGCGAAGCGGATCCAGCATGCTGTGTTCTGTCGTCAAGAAAGAGCATGCACGGAGGAGCCGCCGACCTCCTCCCTTTGGTCTTTTATGATAAGGGGTGGGCGAACAGGAGGATCAATTGGTCGAAACACAGTGTCTGTGCGGAGCGGTCAAGGTGGCCATCGAGGCGCCGCCAATTTTTGTGCAGGACTGCAATTGCCGCCTCTGCCGCAACAGCGGCGCTGTCTGGGGCTATTTTACGGTCGGCGATGTGTTGGTGAGCGGGGACACGTCAGTCTTTGTGCGCCCTGATCGGGAGTTACCCGCTGTGGCTATTCATTCTTGTCCGTCGTGTCATGCGACAACGCATTGGACCCTTACGGAGGAATATCGCGCCACAGCCCCGGACGCTGATCGACTGGGTGTGAACATGCGGCTGTTTAGCGGTGATGCGATGAATGGCGTTGAGGTCCGTTTCCCCGACGGCGAAAGGTGGGACGGGAAGGGCGACTTTGGTTTTCGCCGCCCTTCCTTCATCGCGTCTGATGCGCAAAAATTCTAAATTATCCGCGCGGCGGCAGTGTCTTCACCATCGTGAGGAAATCAAGATCGGTTGCCCCGCGACGGTGCTCCGATAACGCCTGGTACTCAGGATCCGCGTACCACGCTTTCGCCGACGCGGCGCTCGGGAACTTAAAGATAATGACCCGACCAGCGAGGGGGCGCGTGCCTTCAAAGGTGTCGGGGGTATCGTCAAATGTGACGAATTCGCCGCCATGCTTTTTGAGAATGGGGAAAAATCCCTTTTCATAGGTCCGGTAACCGTCCGGATCATTGATGGCGCTGAGGTTGACGATCATGAAAACGGGGGTGTCGTCCATAGTTCTGTTTCCTTGGGTGTTGGTGGGATTGGTTGAGATTTGTCGTCAGGGTAATGCTCGTGACGCAAGAAGCCAGCCTTCGATCCAGTGCAGAGAATCGATCGATGGGATAAGGCGTTTGGCGTTGCGATGACGCCGCGGGAAAGCAATGAGGGAAAGTGAAGTGGCGTGGGGTCTGCCTTGATATCCAGATGGCGGCTTCGTTTGTTGCGGATTCGAACAGCGCTCTCGCGGGCCTATCGGACCCATGGTCTAACGGGCGCGGTTCGGAAGGGCTGGCAAGCCACAAGGTCGATGGGCCCTCGCGGGGCCCTGCGACGGATCATGGCATCGCTCCGGCAACACGCGTCCGCGGTGCCGGACGGCGTCCAGCTCAGCGTCTTTGATGCACACCGACATGCTCTCAGCGCGGTCGCTGATCGGCCTGCACCGCGACCCCCGCGGTCGCCGATGGTTGTCATCATCTCAGACACAACAATTCCGCAGTGTCATCGATATCGGATCGAGAACAAACTTCAGTGCCTGAAGGAGCGCGGCGTGCGCGCCAGCTTTGCTGATGCAAAAGATCCCAACGCCGTGATCTCTGCCCTCCAACTGGCCAGCTGCGTCATTTTTTATCGCTCCATGATGGACAGCTCTTTTTCCTTTTACCGTGGAGAAGCAGGGCGTTTGGGCTTGCCGACCTTTTACGACATCGATGATCCTATGTTTGATCAGGATCTAATCGCCCAGAACGCCAACACCGACGCCTTGGATCCTTTTGTGCAGGACGCCCTTTATCGTGATGCCTTGTCGATGCGGCGGGCGATGCAGAGCTGTGACACCATGCTGGCGAGCACGCCAGATCTTGCCGATCGCATGCACGCGGCCAGCGATGGCAAGCCTGCCTTTGTCTGGAGCAATGTGGCCGACCAAAACGCTTTGGATCTGGGCCAGCACTTGCATTCTCGACGGGCGTTCCGTGACGATACTCCTTTGCGTCTTGGCTATTTTTCGGGCTCGCTCGCCCATGAAGCAGATTTTGATGTGGCCGCCGCTGCCCTGGTGCGCCTTTTGGCATCGCGCGACGACATCGAGTTGGTCCTTTTTGGCCATCTCGGCCCACGCCCCATGTTTGACCCCTTTCGAGATCGCGTGTCCAAGTGCGCTGTGGCTGATTACGAGACCTATCTGCAGGCTGTGGCGGAATGCGATCTTGTGGTCGTGCCGCTGGTGGACAACGGTTTTAACCGCTGCAAAAGCGTGGTGCGGTTCCTGGACGCGGC
Source organism: Pseudomonadota bacterium (assembly GCA_039033795.1). Taxonomy (GTDB): domain Bacteria; phylum Pseudomonadota; class Alphaproteobacteria; order Caulobacterales; family Parvularculaceae; genus Parvularcula. The sequence goes on from JBCCBY010000222.1 coordinate 3,274, forward strand.
GCTGGTGCAGACGCCGCTTATTGCCTCAATGGTCGGTGACTATGCCAATCTCTTGCGTGACGGCGACACAGGATGGCTCGTGACGGACGATGGTTGGGATGAGGGGTTAAGGGAGGCCTGTCGCGACGCATCCCTGCGACGAGACATCGCCCGGCGCGCGCGGGATTTCGTTGAAACCGGCTATGCGGTGAGCAGTTATTCCCCCGAGCTGGATGCGAAGCACGAGAACTTGCTTTTTGGGGGCTTGCATGCGCCTCTTGGTCATTAACATCTTCTTCGATCCCACATCCTTCGGCGGAGCGACCGTCGTCGCAGAGCAAGTGGCCGCAGAGATTGATCGGATGCCGGCGCACGAGGTGACCGCCGTATCAGCGTCGTTCGAGAATATATCAGACTACAGAATAGCGCGCTACCGGACACGGTTTGGGTTTGATGGTTTCCAGGTGTCTTTACCTCATCCGCCATCGCAAAAACCCATACTCCGTACACGCAATCAGCATTTCGATGAGGCTGTTTCGCGTATTGTGGATTTTGTTGACCCAGATGCCGTTCACATTCATTGCACCCAGGATATCGGCGCCTCCTTTTTTGACGAGCTGGTCAACAAAGAGATCCCTTTTGCCGTGACAGTGCACGACTTTTGGTATTTCTGCGAGCGACAATTCATGATTGATGTTGACGGTCAGTTTTGCGGGCAGCGTCGGATCGATGTCGATCGGTGTGCTGTGTGTTCGTCCAACCGGGCAGACACCGCTCAGCGGACAGAGTACCTGATGGGTCAACTGGCAAAGGCAGACTTGGTGATGACGCCAAGCGCTTATGCACGAGATATCATGATTGCCAACGGCCTCGATCCCGATTGCATTCGCGTCAACAAAAATGGGGTGGTCGCGCCGCGATCACCTGATCCGACGGCGGCGAATGATTGGTCGGGCCGACCGGTGCGAGTCGGTTTCATCGGTGGGCCGGGTAACATTAAAGGATGGGACTTGGTCATCGAGGCGTTGAGGCTCTTTCCAGACTTGAAAGAGCGTATACAGATGATAGCTTTCGATGCTGGAGCGAACGTTGGTCAATCATGGAAAGACGAATTGATGAGAGGTGCAGACGAACTCCCGATCGAGGTCGTTCCCGGTTACCGACCCGACAATATCGACGCGGCATTTGCGCGTTTCGACGCAGCTCTTTGTCCTTCACGGTGGAAAGAGACCTTTGGCCTCTTTGCTCGCGAGGCGACAATTCGCGGGAAATGGGTCATCGCGTCAGATGCTGGCGGCTTGGCCGAAGATATAGATGATGGTGTCAACGGCCGTGTGTTGGCGTTTCCTCCTACCGCCGCATCGGTCGCAGAAGCTCTTCGGGAGCTCGCAGACAAACCGTTCCCGCCGCCGATCGACAGAGGGGGCGTGACCACGTTCGACCACCAGGCCAGGGAAGTGATGACCTGGCTTCAAGAACTCAAAGCCAGGAAGACTGCACCATTCAGTACACCCCCGTCGCTCGATGATCAGCATCCGACACAGTGTCTTGCGTCTATCCAATGAACACCGAAAAACTCTTTTTATCTGTCGGTGCGATGAAAGCCGGCACCACTTTTCTCTTTGGCGTTTTGGGGAAGCACCCGGATATTTACTTCTCACCCGAGAAAGAGTTGCATTACTTCGCCCACACGCAAGGGCTATCATGGCGTTTGCAACGCCCTCTGATTGCTAGCCCGCTTAAGGCTTATCGGGGTATTGGGCCAGAAGCCGTCTTGAGTGATGAATTCCGTCGCCTTCGTTTGTCGACGGTGATGCGGAAGCGATACGCGGGCGTCAAAAACCCCAAAAAGCTCCGCACCGCTGTCGGCTGGTACGTTGACCGTTATATGAGCAATCCGATCGATCAAGAGTGGCTGAATCGCGTGTTCGAAAGAGCCAAGGGGCGTTGGTGCGCAGATTTTTCCAATTATAACGCGCTATTGTCTGATAAA
>JBCCBY010000223.1:0-5241 GCA_039033795.1 Pseudomonadota bacterium
CTCCGCACGGTTTGGAGCTTGGGGCCGCCGGCTTCCTATCAAGAGCAGAAGGCGCTGGAGCTACCGCTCGGTACGGTCATTACCAAGACTTTTTACTATCCCCGAGACGGTGAAAACGTTCTGCATCAAGCTGACGTTTCTCCGGTCAATGCTGACCGCCCGCTCGATCTGTCTTCGCATCGTTTAATCGAAACACGCCTCTTGGTGAGGCGCGACGACGGCTGGCACGCGGTGTCTTATGTTTGGGACGAGGACCAAACCGATGCGAAACTGAAGCGCGTCGGAGCCGTGATCCCGCTCACGCTCGCCTCAAACGATCAGCAACGTGATTTTGCCTATGTTGTTCCGAACACCAATCAGTGCGCAGCCTGTCACGCCCATAACACAATGACCAATCGGATCGAACCCCTCGGTCCAAGGGTGGGCCAACTCAATCGGGTGTACGCCTATGCGGAACGCGAGGGAAACCAGCTCGACCGTTGGATCCAAGCGGGCCTTATGGACAATCCTGGCACGCCCATGCGGCTGGACGTGGCATGGGATGACGGTGATGCATCGCTCGATGACCGAGCGCGCAGCTATCTTGCAAGCAATTGTGCCCATTGTCACAACCCCAACGGCCCGGCTGATACGTCGGGCCTTGACCTGACATTTGCCGCAACTGGTGCGGCGCTTGGACGTTGCAAACCGCCCATCGCGGCGGGCTCAGGAACCGGTGGTCGGCGGTTCGGTATCCTTCCAGGCGACCCAGAGGATTCAATCCTTGTCTACCGTTTGGCGTCGACCGACCCGGGTGCGATGATGCCCGAGCTGGGCCGAGCCTTGGTGCATGATGACGGGGTTGCTCTGATGAGGGAGTGGATCGCATCGATGGAAGGGTCGTGCACGTCATAGGCCATTGGTCCGAAGACTTATGATCCCCGCCTTCAATTCGATTTAGACTGAGCTTCTCGGAATGTTGACGTGAGAGGGATCGGTGAGCATGCGACTTGGTCTTGGTGTATCGGTGGGCGCTTACAGCCAAGCGCTCGCCTCTCAAATGTCGGCAATTGTTCCTGTAACAAATGGCATGACCCTTGATGGGACGTGGTCGTCCGTTGGCCAATCACAAACAACGCTGGCCAGTGTCACCATGGCCAGCGTCAAAATCTGCATGCAGGCCGCATCGAGCGATTCCGGTATCATCCTTGAACAAGGTGGCCCGTCGCGTGGGCTGATCATTTATATCTTCAACGGGACGCTTTATTTTCAGTGCGGTGGGGGCATCACACCGGGGCCTGGCCCCGATCGGGCTTATATCGAGCACGCCATAACCGAGCCTGTCCAGATCATTGAATTCAGTGCATCCACGATCCATGACAAAGCAGCGCTTTATGTGAACGGTGTGCTTGTGGGTACCGACACCTTCGATGACGCGGCGATCGCGGGGACCGGTCCAGGAGGTCTTGGCCAGTGCTACGTGAAAGTGCCTGCTAATTTTGGCGGTTGGACAGCGGACGGCTCCGGTGTTTTTACCGGAACGATCAATGATGCGGAAATCTACCTCGATGAGGTAACGCCTGACATTTTGTCCTAGCGATTGAACAAGCGGCGGGCTGCGGACTGAAGGCTTTTTGCCATGCGGGGCCCTTTCCGAATGCTCATGCGCTGACGCGATGAACCTCTTCCCTCTTTTGGCGGCAAACGGCATGGAGGAGCGGCATGCAGGATCAAGAACCGCCCAAAAAAGATCAGCGCTCAACGTCGTCACCAACTCCTCCAACGAAAGAGGAGCGCTTGGCCAAGGCACTGCGCGACAATCTCAAGCGGCGAAAAGCAAAAAAGGAATGACGGGTGGACAAGCTCGCAATCATTGGCGGCCGGGAAATCTATGGTGACATCGAGATAGCCGGCGCCAAAAACTCAGCGTTGAAAGTGATGGCCGCCAGCCTGCTGACGGATGAAACACTGCAGCTCAGCCAAGTGCCGGACCTCGCCGATGTGCGGCAACTCCTTGTTTTGTTGAACAATCATGGAGTGAAAGCGCAGCGTGACGGTCATCGATTGCTGCTCGATGCGAGCACGATCACCTCCACCGTTGCGCCCTATGAGATCGTTCGAAAGATGCGGGCGAGCTTCAACGTCTTGGGCCCTCTTTTGGCGCGGGAGGGTCAAGCCAGGGTGTCCCTACCGGGCGGCTGCGCCATCGGTGCACGCCCCGTGGATCTTCATCTCAAGGCATTTGAGGCCATGGGCGCATCGATCGAACTTGATGAAGGCTATGTGGTCGCAGCAGCACCCGAGGGCGGTTTAAGGGGCGCCAAGATTTCGTTTCCCTTCGTCTCGGTCGGTGCCACTGAGCATGTGATGATGGCGGCAACCTTGGCTGCGGGCGAGACGATCCTCGAAAACGCAGCGCGTGAGCCGGAAATCGTTGATCTGGCCGATTGTCTGACCGCGATGGGTGCGAAAATTGAAGGTGCTGGTCGTTCAACAATCACCATCGTCGGTGTCGAACGGTTGCACGCGGCAGAGCACGAGGTTCTGCCGGACCGAATTGAGCTTGGTTCCTATGCCATGGCTGTGGGTGCTGTTGGCGGCGAGGTCCTCCTGCGCCGGGGACACAGGGATCTCTTGGGGGCAGCGGCCGAGATTTTGGAGAATTGTGGTTTGTCGCTCACCGATGAGGCCGAGGGCCTCCGGATTTCCCGCTGGGGCACACCAACGGTGTCCACCAGCGTCAGCACCGAAGCGTTCCCAGGGTTTGCGACCGATCTTCAAGCGCAGTTTATGGCGCTGATGGCCAAAGGAGACGGAGCAGCCTCCATTGAAGAAACCATCTTTGAGAACCGTTTCATGCATGTCCCTGAGCTTCGTCGGCTCGGTGCCAATATCAGCGTCGATGGCCGGATCGCGACGGTGCACGGGGTGCCAAGCTTAAAGGGTGCGCCCGTCATGGCCACGGATCTCCGGGCCTCCATGAGCCTTGTGATCGCCGCCCTATGCGCCGAGGGGCAGACGATGATCAGCCGTGTCTATCACCTCGATCGGGGGTTCGAACGGCTCGATGATAAGCTCCGCGGTGTTGGCGCGCTGATCGAGCGGGTGACCGACTCAGAATGAGTGCCTACATGCACCCCCATGGCTCAGTTCAAACCAATGGCCCTTGTTGCGGCCGATTCCGAAGATCTCCGGGCTGTTTCCGCGCTCCTTCAAGACGCTGTCTTGAAAATAGGCGATGCGACTTATCTTGACCGTGACCGGCGTTTTGCTTTCGTTACCAACCGTTATGTATGGGAAGCACCAAAAGCTTTTTTCGGACGGGGCCAGCGGGTGCGTACAGGCGTTCATTTTGATGACGTGATCAGCGTTAAGACCAAAAACCTTCGCCTTGATGCGAAGGACGCGGTGGTCGAAATTCTCAACACAGAATACGATGGCGATGAAAATGGCGGGTTGATCACGATCAACCTTGCCGGAGGCGGCGCCATCGCCCTCGAAGTCGAGGCGATCAATGCCAGCCTGAACGATCTCTCAGAACCTTGGCAGGCATCCCGTCGACCCAATCATGAGGGTGTATGAACATGCTTCGTATCGAGACGACAGACCCAGGGTTTGACGCGGCTTTCTCTGCACTTCTTGAACGGAGCGAAGAGTCTGTAGACGGAATTGCAGAACGGACACGGCGGATCATCGCTGATGTCCGGAAAGATGGTGATAAGGCGCTCGATAAGTACACCCGGCTTCTCGATGATGCTGATGTATCAGGTGATGCCTTGTTCGTCTCTGACACGGAGATTGAGGAGGGGATAGCTGCCTGTGATGCTGAGGCGCTTGCGGCCCTTGAGCGCGCCGCGAGCCGCATTGAAGCGTACCATCAGCGCCAATTGCCCGCCGACGAACGATGGGATGATGACGCCGGGGTGACCCTTGGATGGCGCTGGACTCCGATCGATGCGGTGGGTCTTTACGTGCCCGGCGGGACAGCGTCCTATCCGTCATCGGTTTTGATGAATGCGATCCCTGCCAAAGTGGCCGGGGCAGGACGGATCGTGATCGCAACGCCTGCAAAGGGCGGCACGGTCAATCCGCTGGTGCTGGCGGCAGCTCGGTTGGCCGGTGTTGCTGACATCATCAAAGTTGGCGGTGCGCAGGCCGTCGCGGCCCTTGCTTACGGGACCGAGAGGATCGCTTCCGTCGATAAAATCGTCGGTCCTGGGAATGCTTATGTTGCTGAAGCCAAGCGGCAGGTCTTTGGCCATGTCGGGATCGACTCGATCGCTGGTCCTTCGGAGATCACGGTGATCGCGGAGGGCGGCTTTGAGCGTGCGCTCGTGGCTGCTGATCTGCTCAGTCAATCCGAACACGATGCGTTGAGCCAGTCGATTGTTTTGACCACCAGCGATGTTTTGACTGCGGCTGTCGACGACACCGTGGCCGAACAGCTGGCCGACCACCCACGAAAAGCGATTGCGAGCGCTGCCTGGAAAAACCATGGTGCCATTATACGCTGTCAAAGCCTCGACGAAGCCGTCGATCTGGCCAACCGCATTGCGCCCGAACACTTAGAACTCTTGGTCAATGATCCCGAGGCTTTGCTGCCCAAGGTTAAACATGCCGGCGCTGTCTTTCTCGGTCCCTACACGCCTGAAGCGATCGGCGATTATGTTGGCGGTCCAAGCCACGTTTTGCCGACAAGTGGCGCTGCGCGTTTCACCTCAGGGCTGTCCGTGCTTGATTTTCTCAAGCGGATGTCCGTTACCGGGTGTTCCTGGGAAGCCTTTGAAACCATTGGGCCTGATGCTGTGACGCTCGCTGACGCCGAGGGGCTACCAAGTCATGCCGCGTCGGTTACCCTCCGTTTGCAGCAAGGGCGCTAGGCAAGATACCGAACGCGTTTTACGAGAGGCTCCATGGCCAACAACCGTCTTAGCCAAGTGGTGCTTGACGAAAAATCGCTCGGCACCGCGACCGGCGATATCGTCCACGAGCGTAAGGTCGCGATGCACGATCTTTTGCAGGAGAACTGCTTCGCGCCAGCAGGTGCCACCCGTGAGGGGCCCTATGTGTTGCACCTCAGCGAGCGAGATGGCCGATTGATCTTTGATATCCGAAGCGAAGATGGTGACCAGCTGGTCGCTCACCACCTGTCGCTCGCGCCACTTAAAAAACTTATCAAGGATTACTTCCTGCTCTGCGAAAACTACTATGATGCGATCCGCTCAGCGCAGCCAGAACGGCTCGAGACCATCGATATGGCGC